>JAFOYQ010000104.1 GCA_017424575.1 Muribaculaceae bacterium | reverse complement strand
TGCTATTGAAAAGAACGCATTTGATGGCGCAGGGTTGGTTCACATAGTTATAACTGAAGGCATCACTTCTATTGCAGAAAATGCGTTTGCCAACTGCCCTAACCTCATGACAATAGTTGTAGAAAGCGAAACGCCTGCTATAGCCCACGAAAACGCATTCAACAATCTGCCTGAAGGCGCTAAATTGTATGTACCTTTTGGTACTTTAAAAGTTTACAAAGAGGCTACTGGCTGGAGTGTTTTTGGCGACAATATTGTAGAATATAAACCAACAATACATAGCACATATATTCGAGATACGCCTCACCAAAATAAATTATGTATCAACCAAGGTTTCCAATGCTCAGTTGAAAACAACAGCAACATACCTCAAGTGCTTTGGGAATCAAGCGACGAGTCAATTATGACTGTTGACCAATATGGATACATCAAAGGTGTAGCTCCTGGAACTGCAACCCTTAAAGTTACAAATATCGATGGCAGTGGGAAAACAGCTTCAGTTACAATCACCGTTACTGATGAAATTCTACAAGACGCTTTTGTATATAAAATCACATCTACCGAAGATTTCACCGCAACCATCACAAAAACTATTGATGCAGCTGGCGAAATTTCTATTCCTCGTTCAGTATTTATTAATGGCATTCAATACTCAATTACTTCTTTAGCCGACAATTTATTCCTCGACAATAAGGGGATTACTAAAGTAAATATCCCCGAAGGTTTTGAAGAAATTCCTTACCGCGCATTTGGCAATTGCGAAAACCTCAAAGAGATAAACATTCCAAACTCAATCACAACTATTGGCAATGGTGCATTTGAAAATTGCGCAAGTTTGACCGAGGTGTTTATCCCTGCAAATGTAAAGCAGATTAATCTTTCAGCATTCGCAGGTTGTAGCTCTCTCCCTGAAATCAAAGTTGACGAAAACAACACAAACTACTTCACTGAAGATGGAGTATTATTCAATGTTGCCACTTCAGAATATTCTTACCTCCATAGTTATCCCGCTGGAAAAAGCAATACAAGCTATACTATCCCATCTCATGTGGCAGAAATTATGAACTCAGCATTCCAAGGAGCTGCTAACTTGACCGAAATAATTTTCCACAACAACATTCGTTCAATAGGGCCTAATGCATTCCGCGACTGTACTGGTTTCACCGAGTTTACCTACCCTGAATCAATGTCATATATCCCAAACACAGCCTTTTATGGATGTACCTCATTAAAGAAAATCAATCTACATGACAACATTGGTAGCATTTGGTATGGAGCATTCATTAATTGCTCTGCACTTGAAAGTTTCGTTATTCCCGAATCGGTGAGAATAATGGAAGGTGGCATTTTTGCTGATTGTAGCAATCTCAAATCGGTAACACTTCCTCAAAATATCACATCATTAGGTTCAGAAACATTTGAGAATTGCACTTCGCTTGAATCGATTTCAATTCCTTCAAATGTGGAAGAATTAGGATCTTATGTATTTAAAGGGTGCTCTGCATTGACCTCGATTTCTATTCCCGAAAAAGTTAAATCTATAGGCAATGGAGCTTTCCAAGGATGTTCTTCTCTCACATCTATAGTTATCCCTAATGATGTTCAAAACATAGGAAACTATGCGTTCCAAGGCTGCTCTAATTTGGAAAAAATTCGCATGTCAAAGGGGCTTGAAACTTTAGGTAACAACGCATTCAATGAATGTACTTCACTCAAAACCATCAAACTTTACAACATCAAACGACTCGAGTCAAGCACTTTTTATGGTTGTACAAGCCTTGATTCTGTAGTCCTACCTAATAGCATTGAAAAAATTGGGGTATTTGCATTCTACAACTGTAATGCTCTTAAAGAGATTACTCTTCCCGAGAGTCTAACTAATATTGACTATTGTGCATTTGCTTATTGCTCTTCATTAAGCACAGTATTTGCATCAAACCCAACTCCTGCTACATTTGATGACACAGACGCATTCAAAAACATTGCCGAAGGAGCTGTGCTTTACGTTTCATCGGCCGAAGCCGAAGCTGCATACGAAGCCGACAGCAATTGGACTGCTTTCTTTGACAAAGATCATATCATATTTAATGAAAGTATTTACACAGGCATTGAGAACATTTCCATTAACAATAACGAAAATAGCAACGATGCACAACCCATTATCTACAATATTAATGGTGTGCGCATCAACGAGGTCACTCAACCTGGCATCTACATCATCAACGGCAAGAAAGTATTAGTAAAATAACCATTCTCACCATTCTAATAACGAAAGCCACCGAGATTACCTCGGTGGCTTTTATTATATAATCTCTATTGTTTTTATCAATCTTTTACTCTAAAATCCATTACTACAGAGTCAAATGCTACGTTGCGATTAGGGAACAGGTTGTTGAGTGTGCCGTCAGCTATAAGTTGTTCGGTTGTACCTTCTACTACTGTTGAATCGGCTGTTACGAGCCATAGACGGTCGGTAAGCGGCAATGAGAGTCCCACATCGTGGGTTGAGAGCAATATCGCCTTTTGTTGCGATTGAGCGAGTTGACGAAGGAGTTGCATTGTTTCAATGCGCGATGCCACATCAAGAAAAGCCGTTGGTTCGTCAAGAATTATTATCGGAGTTTCTTGTGCCAAGGCGCGTGCTATCATCGCTTTTTGTCGTTCACCATCTGATAGAGTTGCCACATAATCGTGTGTTTTATGACTCATGCCTACACTTTCAATAGCATCGGCTACTACTCGGTGATCATCATCGTCAAGGCGGCCAAAGAAGCCAGTATAAGGTTGGCGACCGAGCGACACAAGTTCCTCTACTGTCAATGCTCCAGCGAGTGTACGGTCGGTGTAAACGATACCAACAAGTTTTGACAACTCTTTAGATGAATATGCCGTCAAATCACGACCATTCACCTCAACTACACCATTCAGTGCCGTTTGAACTCCCGAAATAGTGCGCAAAAGCGTTGATTTTCCTATCCCATTTGCGCCAAGCAAGCACACCAATTCTCCAGCATAGAGCGATAGATTGAGATGCTTTAGCACCTCAGCAACACGCTTGCCATTGCGATACCCCACAGTGAGGTCGATTGTTGATAACAATGCTTGAGCCATTAGTTGAAATAGAGAATTTTTTTGCGGTTAACAATAATATATATAATGATAGGTACACCTATCACTGGAGTAATAGCGTTGATAGGAATCACGCCCCACGATGCTGGCAACACGCTTATGAGATTACACAAAAGTGCAATTACAGCCCCTGCAAGAGCCGTTGCAGGGAGCAACACGGTGTGATTAGATGAACGTAATGCCAAGCGAGCAATATGTGGCACAATCAATCCAAGAAAACCGATAGGCCCACAAAATGCGGTAACCACTGCAGTGAGAATACCCGAAATTATCAAAAGTTTGTTGCGAGTAGCCTTAATGCTCACACCAAGATTTTCGGCATAACGAGCGCCAAGCAAGAGCGCATTGAGGGGTTTAACAAGAGTAAACGACAATAGCAATGACACCAATATCAATATTGCAAACAGAGGCAAACGGTCGAGCGTAACACCCGAAAAGTTACCCATACCCCAAATTACAAACGAATGAACACCCTCTTGTGTTGAGAAAAAGTTGAGCAACGAAATTGCCGACGAGGTGAGATATCCCACCATAATACCTATGATAAGAAGCATCGCTGTTGATTTCACTATCGTTGAGAAGAACAATAGCACAAGCATCACCACTGCTGCTCCAACGATTGCGCCGAGCAGTATTCCCAAATATGAACTAATCGCCTCGCTCACCACTCCTCCCATAGCAAGCATCACGATTGCCACACCAAGACTTGAACCAGTAGAAACCCCCAGTATTGAAGGCCCTGCAAGAGGGTTATCGAAAGTCGTTTGTAGCAATAATCCCGCTACAGCAAGAGCCGCTCCAGCAAGAGTAGCCGTTAATGCCATTGGCAACCGAGTTTCAAGCACGATAGTTTGCCACGTTGCCTTTGACACCTCTCCACCAAAAACGGCACTCACTACCTCACCAAATGGAATGTCGATTGACCCAAAGACCAAGTTCAATGGCAACAACACTACCACAAGAAGTGATAATGCAATGAGCGTGATTGTGGAACGATGAGATGTTGCTTTCATATCTCTTTAATCCTTTGACTTGTTTATTCGTGCATAGATAATCAATGCAAATGCCGAAATAAGACCAATTGCAGCAAACCAATACCAAATATAGTGTGCATTAACCGATGCCGCTTGCCATGCCTCAACAGTTTCAAATCCATTAGGGTCGGGGCAATATTTTGAAAGCAAAATACCCGAGAGCCCAAATCCTAAAATCGATGAGAGGAACGAATGTAAATGGCTAAATCCCAAATACAAGCCCTCCTCACCTTTAGGGGCTTGAAGAGAAAAATATTCGAGATATCGAGGTGAGATAAAACACTCAGCGAGCGCTTGGAATGCAATACCTACAACCATCATAAACGTGATGGGGTGCATACCCAATATCTCGCCTGTAAACACATTACCAGTAGCCATAACCACTGCCGAGAGTGGAATAAGGAACATACCTATAATAATCGAGGTCAATGCCTTACGACGTGCCATGAGTTGTGTCACAAAATTTACACACAACACCACCACAAATGGGTTTACATTGGCAATCCAGCCTGGGCGAGCAGTTTCACCAGCAAGACGAATCACATATTTAGGCATTGTAGCATATAATTGTTGTTGCACAATCCAAAAACCTGTCACAATGAGTATTAGTATTAGCAATCTTCCATTAGAGAACACTTTTACCAATCCTTGCATCACCTCTTTTACACTTTTACCCTCACCCGAATGATGTGCTGAATGATAGAATAGCAATATTGCTACAAAGGCTAATACGCAAAGCGTTGCCGAGAAGAAATTGATATAAATATAAGCCGACTCACCTACAAATGAGCGCAAAGGGTCAATCACACTTTTTCCTGTAAATGAACCAATATTGACCATCATGTAGAAAATTGAGTAACCTTTAGCACGTGTTTCAGATGTAGTTTCACGAGCCACCGATGCCGATATAATCGACTTAATAAATGAACCCCCTATCATCAAAATGATGAGGATAGGGATAATAAGATATCGTTCCCAACTCTCGATAAGACCTGTATAGATAGTTTTCTCACCATATTGCACCAATCCACCACTTTCAAGCATTATAGGCAATAGACCTTGCAACAAGTAACCTACCGATAGCAACGAGAATGCGACAATAATCGACTTGCGATAGCCCACCTTGTCGGCAAATGCACCAGTGAATAAGGGCAATAGATACAACCCACCCGAAAAGAGTCCTGAGATAAGACTCGCTTCAATATCAGAAAAGCCTAACGTATTTGATAGGTATAACGTAATAACAATAAACACAGCATAATATGCCATGCGCTCCAACATCTCTGCCGCGTTGGCAGTCCAAAAAGCTTTTGAATATTTTGCCATTTATCTATTAAATTCTATTTTACTTGACGAAGATACTTAAAATTCCGTTCCCCTTCAAACGTCTCGGGATGGAACAGTTGAATATACTCTTGCAACAACATTTCGGGGTGAAATGGGAAATCCTCAAAAAATGATGTTTCAACCGTATTTATCACATATACTCCACCCTTAGAAAAAGCATCAAACTTTTTATTCAAAGGATATCGTGATTCAAGACTTGCAAGCGAAAAATTGGGTTCATAATTTTTGATTATCCAATAATCGGCGTTATATGCTTTATCATACACGGTAGCAAAGTCGAGTTGAAGCGAACCGGTTGATTTATCTTCACTCCATGGATATGCTGCACCTGCGTCGGCAAACATTTGAGCCATATAACTGCGACCACCTGGCAAGAACCACACACCATCAATAAGCATTTCGCTGATTACTGTAGGCTTGTTTTCTACCCCTTTCACCTTTGCGCTAAGGGTATTGTATTTATCTACTACCTCATCATAAATTGCATTTGCCACATCTGCTTTATCCACCAAAAGTCCTAAAAACTTTATCCATTCGGCACGACCAAGTGGAGTTGTTTCCATATAATCGGCACACTCTATGATAGTGATTCCAAGTTTTTCAATTGCGCCATGTCCAGCATTTTGAAATGGAGAGGTGAGAATTGCTTCGGGCGATAGTTCCACAATCTTCTCAATCGTGGGAGCCATTGAATTTCCTGCATCTACAACCGTTCCAATCTTTACCCCCTCAACAATTTGAGGTATTTTATAATATTCGGCATCAACAATACCTGTTACAACATCAATGCTACCAAGCTCGTCAAACGCGCCTGCATGTACCGACGAATATACCAAGGCTGATTTTACTGGCACACGCACCACCTCGGCTTCAGCCATCAAATTCTTAGGCATCACACTATCACGATGCACAAGGGCATATCGTTTTAATAGTGCGCCCTCTTTCCATGGATTTTCAACATCAACAAGAGTATAGCCACCACAATCTTTTATTGTGAGCAATTGTGCGTGCGTAGTCAATGTGTCTCCTTCAACCTCCACTTGGGTTGTGCTACCACCATTGCACGCCACAAGAAATATTGCCACGAAAACCGTTGCTAATATGTTTCTCAAAAATGCCACTATACTTTAACTTTAGTGATTCTTACTCTTTTATTCTTAATTTTATGAGGAGTCAATGCTTGCAACACCTCATCGGCACGATTGCGTGGCACAGCAACAAGCACACAATGGTCTTTAACCACAATTTTGCCCACTTGCGCCGATTCTAATCCCCCTTTGTTTATCATAAAGCCCACTACATCACCACGCGAAATTTTCTCCTTCTTTCCAGCATTGAAATGTAGTGTTGCCACATCCGATTTTATAGGATTATCATTTTTCTCGCCAGTAGGCACATAATCACGGTCAAAATCAATATATTCAGGAATATTTTCCCCCTCGGCAGTGATTACATAAATCGTACCTTCGGCACCCATGCGAGCCGTACGACCATTGCGGTGAGTCCAACTTTCGGGCTGTGGTGGCATGTGATAATGTACTACTGCTTGCACATGATCAATATCCAACCCACGCGAAGCGAGGTCGGTCGAAACAAGAATAGGCGTAGTGCCGTTATTCAATAGGTCTATTGCTTTTTCACGGTCAATCTGCTCAAGTCCACCATGATAAAGCCCCACTGGCAAGCGATTTTGGCGCAAAAAGTCATACACACGAGTAGCACTCTCACGATGATTAACAAACAGAATAACTTTGCCATTGGGCAACGAGCGAAGCAAGTCGAATGCCGACTGCAATTTATCTCTTACAGGGCTCGCCACATTCACCACTTGCATGCGATGACGTGGAGCCTCAGTTTTATCAGTAAAATCGAGAGTTACAGGCGATTGAAACTTCACAAACGTAGGCATTTCAGCCAATTGGGTTGCCGAAGTGAGAATCGTAAGCAAAAGCGAGCGCATAGGTCGCACCACTTTGCGCATCTCCTCATGAAATCCCAAATCCAATGCTTTATCATACTCGTCGAGCACAAGAGCACTCACTCCTATCAAATCTACATTACCACGATTTAAGTGGTCGAGCAAACGGCCTGGAGTGGCAACAATAATATCGGGAACACTCGATGTCAATGAGCGCGACTCATCGAGCATAGAGTGTCCACCATAACATGCTACAGTTTTATATCCAGTAGCAATAGGGCGAACTACATCGGCAATCTGCATCACAAGTTCGCGTGCTGGTGCAATAATTACTGCCTGCACCTTGCCTCGTGGCGCTGAGAGCGAGCGCAACAATGGTATCGCAAACGCAATTGTCTTACCACTACCCGTAGGCGACAACAATAATATTTGCGACGCATTTGTGTTAGCCACTTGCATCTGCATCTCATTGAGTTGCTCAATACCGTGGCGTTGTTTTATATTTTCAATTATTTGTTTTTGCTTCATTTTTTCTTACGCTTAATTGGACCAAATAGCGTAGTTCTCACATCTTTAGCAAAGTTTCTTGCAGGTGTAATGAGTGGTTTCACTTTCCCTTTTCTCAACATCGGCACATTATCAATCCCCTCACGAGCATTATTCAAGAAACTCTCAGCGATAGTGTAAAATGGTCGCACTCGCTTATTCTTCTTTTGCGAGATATTCGACACCGCGATACTTAAATCGCTCAAAATACTATCGATAGGAGTAATAATAGGTTTGATTTGATCTTTGCGAGTAGATGGCACAAAGATTTTTAGTTTCTTATGATGACATCGCACATCGAGCACTTTGCCCATCGATACTGGGTCGCCATCGACATGCGCCGAGCCCTCCTCGGCACGATATATCACTACATCTCGTGCTTGGAACGATTGTAGGAGAGTGTTTTTGTTAATATATCCTGTAAAAAGGTCAACGCCCAACATCGCTGTGCTGATAGGCGAACCTGCGTGAATGATTATTACGTCCAACAATCCGTCGGCCATACTTGCCCCTGGAGCAATATAAGCGTTATTCCCATATTGTGAAGCATTGCAACATGCTACAAGAAATGCTTTTTGTGTAAATTCCTTGCCATTAGCACGTATTGTATATTCCTGAGGGCGATATTTGACAAATTCCTCAATTGCGCTCTTCACATACATGAATTTTCCACGCTTCTTCTGCTTTGCAAAACGGTCGCTTACAGCTGCATCAAACCCCATACCGAAGGTGCAGAAAAATGGTTGGTCATTGACAGTCGCATAATCACATGCTATCACATTATTTTCAGCAATAACATCGAGCGACAAATTCACGTCAACTGGAATTTCAAGATGGCGTGCAAGTCCATTTCCCGAGCCTAAAGGGATAACGCCAAATGCCACATCACTATCGCACAATGCTCTCGCCACCTCATTAACCGTGCCATCACCGCCTGCAGCAATAACACCATAATAACCTTGCTCTACAGCCTCTTGCGCAAATCGTTGTGCATCACCCTTGCCACCAGTTATCCTCACATCAACCGACATACCCAACGATGCTGATAATCGTTGAGATACCAATTCCGACAACCCTTCTTTCTTTGAGGTGCCCGATATAGGATTTATAACTAATAACAATCGTTGCTTATTCATCTAAATCAAATATATTTCATAAACAACATCGCTGTATAGAACAGACGTGATGCTTTATATTTTTTGTAACACTGTAATATCAATTCGTCAACATTTTTGTTGCGTATATTGACATAATCTTCCTCATTTAACACTGGGAGAACAACTGCCCATATCGAGTCGTTCAACTGCTCGCCAAGACTTTTCTTTAACTTTTCACGCGAACAAAATGGATTAGAAAGATATTGAGCCACATTACTCAAGAAACTATCAGCCAACCCTTTTGCCACAGCCTTTACATTTTCGGCAGTCTTGATATTTAATTCATCAAGCAAACTAATACTTAAGTCATAAAGATTCTTATCAGCCTCCCATTGTTGGTCATAATTAAGGGAAGTTGAACGTCCTCCCATTCTCCAATTATACCCCACATAATCGGTGTGAGCGATTTCAAATTTGTGATTGAAAATGCGCACAGTCGTAAGCAAATCTTCGCCGTGGAATATACTCTCGGCCAATGGATTTACCTTAGTAAGCACCTCGCGTAGGAATAATTTATCGACAAGGCTATATGAAAATCCGTGGCGACCAAGAATCATTGGAATCAACTCTTGAGTCAACACTGCCGAGTGTTTTAGCACTCTTGAAGGTATAAAATATGGAATTTTTAAGCCCAATAAACGACTTGAACGTTGCGAACCCATTACAACAATCTCTGCGCCACTCATCTTGGCTTTGCTATACATGTGTTCTATCGCCATTGGGTTAAGCGTATCGCTACCATCCATAAATTGCACATAGTCACCCACGGCATTTTCCCAACCCGAACGACGCGCAGCACTCAATCCTAAATTCTCTTCGTGGCGTATGATTTTCACGCGTCCATCTACGGCTGCGATTGTGCGTATTACCTCAATTGTGTCGTCGGTCGATGCATCATCAACAACAATCAACTCAATATTACGAAATGTTTGTTGCAACACCGAGCGCATTGCTTTCTCAATAGATTTTGCCTCATTATAAGCCGACATCACTACACTCACCTTCACGGCTCCCGACACTGGACGCACATCTTTATGGCGATTTGCCACATAGCGGCGCAATCGTTTGCTATGCAACATGTAGTAAATCAATCGGTCGTGACCACGCAATTTATATCGTTGGGCATCTTTTACGATGCATTGTATTTCGGGATTAGAATAGTCAAACTCAACTCCGTTTGTAATACAACCATCATATAATCGATGCAACTTAAAGAGAAGAGCCGTCTCCTCGTCGGCAAAACGAGATATGCCGTTAAACATTCTATACCACCCTTCAAAAGTCATAGTCATATTATGGCTCACACCCTCAGGGCGATATATCAAGTCATATACCTTCAAATCATTATCAATTACCACTTTACGAGCCTCTCCTGCTACCGACACAAGCATCAATAAATCCTCAAAGTGAGTGATGCGACGGTGAGGAATCCATTGCCCATTAAGAAATAGCGAGCGACGCATAAGTTTTGCCCATGGCCCCACACTCGTTTCATAATTTAGCAATGCCTTTATATACTCTTTGCCCGAAAGCGTGCGCGACTGCTCCATGAGGTGAGGATAATTGCCTTTATCGGTACAACGACGCACCGAACCTACGATGATATCAACATCGTCGGTAGCCTTTGACAAAAATTGCTCCAATGCCGTAGGTGGCAACACGTCGTCGCCATCGAGCATCAACACCCACTCCCCTTTAGCCTTTGCCACACCAAGTTTGCGCGCAGCACCAGCTCCTGCATTTTTACCATGCAACACGTGAATACGAGGGTCGGTGTTAGCAATAGCATCACACACCTTGCCCGAACTATCGCCCGACCCGTCGTTGACCATAATCAACTCCCAGTCTTCAACAGTTTGCGCCTTAACACTATCAACACTGCGTTTGATAAGCGTTTCAAGATTATATACAGGAATGATAATTGAAACCATATCAACTACAAAGATACTACATTATTATACATAAAACAAATGTGCATCGACATTATGGCACATTTTCACTCCGTTTGTGCCATTGGTTAAGGTTATGAAAAACATTCAATTTTCTAAAACTTTTTATTAAATTTGCAGAATAAAATATATTCAATTTCAATCTATGGCTAAAATATTAGGTGCTGTAACCGTCAACAAAGAGCGATGCAAAGGTTGTGATCTTTGCGTAGTTGCTTGTCCCAAAGATGTGTTACAACTTCAACCCAAGGAAGTTAACAATCGTGGATACCACTTTGCCTTTATGAAAAATCCCAAGGCTTGCATAGGTTGCGCAGCATGTGCTACTGTGTGCCCCGACGGATGCATTGAAGTGTATCGTGTTAAAGTAAACGATTAAAACCACAAGTTTCACCGTTTAGCATCGTCAATTATTATGAACGAAGAAGTAAAATTATTAAAAGGTAATGAGGCTATCGCCCTTGCCGCAATAAGATATGGTGTTGACGGATACTTTGGTTATCCTATCACTCCTCAATCTGAAATTCTCGAAACCCTCGAAGCCGAAATGCCTTGGGAAACTACAGGTATGGTCGTGCTACAAGCCGAAAGCGAGGTAGCAGCAATCAACATGGTATATGGTGGTGCCGCTTCGGGTAAAGCCGTAATGACCTCATCATCAAGCCCAGGCATCAGCCTCAAACAAGAGGGCATTTCATACTTGGCTGCGTCAGAATTGCCTGCACTTATCGTGAATGTGATGCGTGGTGGTCCTGGCCTTGGCACCATTCACCCTTCGCAAGCCGACTATTTTCAAGCCACCAAAGGTGGTGGACATGGCGACTATCACCTCATCGTGTTAGCACCTAAAACCGTGCAAGAGATGGCCGACTTTGTTTACCTCGGCTTTGACCTCGCATTCAAATATCGCACCCCAGCAATGATTCTTGCCGACGGCATCGTGGGACAAATGATGGAAAAAGTAGTCCTCCCCCCTGCTCGTCCCCGTCGCACCAAAGAACAAATTGCTGAGCAATGCCCATGGGCTGTGACTGGCAAACCCTCATCACGCAAGCAAAACGTAGTTACATCACTCGAGCTCGATACTGCAAAAATGGAAGAAAACAACAATCGCTTCCAACGCACATATAGCCTCATCGAACAAAACGAACAACGATATGAAGAGTATCTCACCCAAGATGCCGATTATCTTTTCGTTGCATTCGGTTCAATGGCTCGTATATGCCAAAAAGTTATCGACGACATGCGTACTCAAGGAATCAAAGTGGGACTTGTGCGTCCTATCACACTTTGGCCATTCCCCACTGAAGTATTCGATCGCTTGTCGCAACAAGTTAAAGGCATGTTGGTAGTAGAACTCAATGCTGGACAGATGATTGAAGATGTAAAACTCGCTTCACAATGTCGTGTACCCGTTCACCATTATGGCCGTCTTGGTGGTATCGTCCCCAATTTGAAAGAAATTTCAGAAGCGTTTTTTAACTCATTTCCCGACGCTAAAAAATAATTACGATTATGAATATCAATGATATAATCAAACCCGAAAACCTCGTTTATGCAAAGCCTCGCTTGCTCAACGACAACCACATGCACTACTGCCCTGGCTGTAGTCACGGTGTGGTTCACAAACTCATTGCCGAAGTCATTGAGGAGATGGGATTAGAAGACAAAGCAATAGGTATCGCCCCTGTGGGTTGTGCCGTATTTGCTTATAACTATATCGACATTGACTGGATTGAAGCTGCACATGGTCGCGCGCCTGCAGTAGCAACAGGTGCTAAACGCCTCAACCCCGAAAATCTCGTATTTTCTTATCAAGGTGACGGCGACCTCTCTGCCATTGGCACTTGCGAAACCATCCATGCAGCCAATCGTGGCGAAAACATCGCAATGATTTTCATTAACAATGGTATCTACGGCATGACTGGTGGACAAATGGCTCCTACCACTCTTGAAGGAATGAAAACATCAACAACCCCCTATGGTCGTCGTGCCGACCTCAATGGATACCCCCTCGCAATATCTCCACTTTTGGCACAACTCGACGGCACTTGCTATGTGACTCGCCAAGCAGTTCACACACCTGTTGCCGTGCGCAAAGCCAAAGCTGCTATTCGACAAGCATTTGAAAACTCAATGAACGGGCTCGGCACATCATTGGTAGAAATCGTGAGCACTTGTAACTCGGGTTGGAAAATGACTCCAGCACAATCCAACAAGTGGATGGAAGAAAATATGTTTAAGAAATACCCATTGGGCGACATCAAAAATACAGTAAAATGAAAGAAGAATTAATCATAGCCGGATTTGGTGGACAAGGCGTGCTTTCAATGGGAAAAATCCTCGCCTATGCTGCCCTTATGGACAACCTCGAAGTTACATGGATGCCATCTTATGGACCTGAACAACGTGGTGGCACTGCTAACGTAACTGTTATTCTCAGCGATAGCGAAATCTCATCGCCTATGCTCGACGATTACGACACTGCAGTGATTCTCAACCAACAAAGTCTCGACAAATTTGAGAGCAAAGTAAAACCTGGTGGAACTCTCATCTACGACTCTTACGGTATTCACAGCGCTCCCACTCGCACCGATATCAACATATATTGCATCGATGCAATGGAGGCAACTTTTGAGATGGAAAATGCCAAAGCCTACAACATGGTAGTACTCGGTGCTTTGCTTAAAATCAAAAACTTGCTCCCAATGGAAAGTGTGATTAAAGGGTTGCGCAAAACACTCCCCGAGCGTCACCACCACCTCATTCCCATGAATGAAGAAGCAATCAAACGCGGCATGAGCCTCGTGAAGTAATGCATAGTGCATGATGCATAATTCATAATGACCTCACAAAATTTTGTGAGGTCATTATTTTTTATTTATTGCATTTTTATTCATTTATACACATTAAGCCAAAAAGGCCGAACCGAAGTTCAGCCTTTTTATCATTTTGGAAATAGATTTATACTATTTCTTTGCAAACTTTTTAGTGATTACACCATCGGCAGTTGTAACGCGTACTACATAAACACCTGCAGAAAGTGATTCAGTTGAAATTTCATTGCCATTAGCAACTGCTACTTCACGGCCGTTCATATCGCTGATAGAAATTACTTCAGTTTCAGCACCTACAACAGTGATTGCATTTGCACTTACTTTTACCAATACATTTTCAGCATCGATTGCTTCAACTGCACTAACTTCGCATCCATACAACTCAATATTGTCAAGAACTAGGTGTTCGCAATTCTTTGAGCGAATACGGAATGCAACATAGATTTCATCTTTGTCTTTATAAGAACTCAAATCAATACCACGAGTTTTGAAATCAGCACTTTCGAGTGGATATTCCTCTTCAGTAAAGTAGTACCATGAATCATCACCATTTGATGATACCATTACCGAATATGATTCAAGGAAATTAGGATTGTATGATGCCACATCCCAAACAAGGAATGTTGATTCACTTGGTTTGAATGGAGGCAACACACACCAACGGTCGGCTTTTTCTGTGCCTTCGAGCCATGAAGTACCAGCCAACAAATGTTCGCCAAATAGCGCATGTTTTCCGATGTTGAAGATACCCCAACCAACTTCATTAAATTCACTACCTGCGCTTGGATGCACAGTACCTTCATCTTCGGCACGGAATACAAAATCAGCAGGAAGTTGACCATCTTCAAAATCCCATGCTTTAGCAGGAGTACCCATTACGCGGAATTTCACAGAATCAACATTATTTTCTGCCACTTTATCGTCAGCCGAAACCACTTCTATCACAAGATTGTGTTCACCTTCGTCCAAAGATGCAAGAGCGTCAGCAATCACTTGTGAAGAAATTTCTTGAGCCTTAATAGTTACATTTTGTTCTTTTACTACATTTTCATCAATCTTTACACGCAAAGTTGCATCAACATCAGTGATACCATAGTTACGCACCTTATACTCAATTGACTTTTTAGATCCTTTATGTACATATGTTGATGGATTAGAGATTTCTGTAACTGCAAGATCTACATTACTACCATCAATTTTTTCAAGAGAAACATCATCAACACACAACCAGTTTTCGTCTTTGTCACTAAATGCGTGGAAACCAATATAGATAGTTTGTGGTTGGTCAACATAGAAGATATTGATTGATTCTTCATAAGCACTGCGTGCAAAAGGAGCATACTCTACAATAGTATTAGTCAACGCTGATGGAACACCGTCATTGCCATAATATACACCCAACTTTTCGGGGTGAGTATCGTCGCCTGAATACCAGAATTTCAATACATAGTAGCCTGCTTCTTTGATTTCAATAGGTTCAAGAATAGCCCAGTCGTTACCACTATTATTTTTATCATAGTTATATGCAAGACAGTAGTTACCTGTACGAGCAAGATTCCACCATGGGTCGGTGTAAAGATCCCAAGTACCTTCATCTTCATTTAAGTTGAAGAATGTGATGCCATCAGTATACTCATTGTCTTCAAAGCCCATAACATAAGGCACTGTAGCAGGTGCTTTATGCAACACACTCACTGTAGTAGCATCATTATCGGTGTTTACATCATCGGCATGAGATGTCCATGCTTTTACTGCAAATAATTTGCGAGGTTGCGATAAATCAGCCTTTGCAGTGAATGTATATTCCATTTCAGCACCTGTGGCAAGAGATTGGTTGATTTTTTCAGTAGCAATAGTTTGATCGTCAATAGCAAACGCAACATCAAACGACTCCACATCAACTTTACCAACGTTTTTCACCTTAATAGTAACTATTTCTTGAGAGAGATCAAAATTAGATTGTGGAGAAGTAATTTCAGTAACTCTTAAGTCAACAGGATTTGTCGATAATTGTGCAGTCACCTCACATAGATATAGACGCCATTTATCAGCATCGCTACAAGCCTTAAAGCCCAAATAAATAGGCTCATTTGCGACAGCATCAACAAGATACAAGTGAGTAGTTTCAGTGTCTTTAAGATCCAACACTTCGCTCACCTCGGTTGTCATAGCCTCTACTGCAGCTGATTTTCCACAAAAAACTTGCATTTTCTCGCCGTAAGAACTACCCTTTACTTTGAATTTAATTGCCAATGCACCCGATTCGCTTGGGGTAATCGCTGGAGAGATAATCCAGTCGTTAGCAGCATTTGAACCATGATAACTATAGAACAAATACGAAGGACTTCCCGATGTGTCAAAAGTCCAAGTTTTTCCATCTTCATTAACATCAAATACGGTCCATGCCTTAAACTCGTCTTCGGTGCCAAAATTTGTTGTGTAAACCACCTGCGCCATTGCCGATGTTAAACACATGCAAATCATTGCAATAGAAGTAAAAAATTTTTTCATATATATACGTTTTTAGGCTCTATTGTTAAACATATTTAAGGAGCGAGCCTTTAAGTCCTTAACTGTTCTTGATTTTTTTGGGGAGAGCAAAGATATATATCATCATATTAAACACACCTATTTTACACAAATTATTCAACATTTTTAACTAAAAATGAATAATTATACACACAACATTTAATACATCCGTTTTTGCACCAACTTTTTTAACCATTCTCCCCTATTTTTTTGAGTATATTTTATCTATCGTATCGCAATTTATTTGTAATTTTGCACTTTAATATATAACTCAAACTTATTAATCGATGGAAACAAAATTTATCTTTGTTACTGGTGGAGTGGTTTCATCTCTTGGTAAAGGGATTATCTCCGCATCTGTTGCAAATCTTTTGAAGGCTCGTGGTTATCGAGTAACTATTCAAAAATTTGACCCATATATCAACATAAATCCTGGAACGCTCAACCCTTATGAGCATGGCGAATGTTATGTTACCATCGACGGACATGAGGCCGACCTCGACCTCGGTCACTACGAACGATTCACTAATGTAACTACTACTCGCGCCAACAACGTAACTACTGGTCGCATATATAAACATGTAATCGAAAAAGAACGCCGTGGCGATTATCTTGGCAAAACAGTTCAAGTTGTGCCTCACATCACCGACGAAATCAAACGTCGCATGAAAGCCCTTGGCAACACTGGTAATTTCGATTTTGTCATCACCGAAATTGGTGGTACTGTAGGCGACATCGAGTCGTTGCCTTACATTGAGAGTGTGCGCCAACTCCGTTGGGAACTCGGTCGCAACTGCGTGTGCATTCACCTTGCGTATGTGCCTTATGTTGCTGCTGCTAAGGAACTAAAAACTAAACCTACTCAACACTCGGTGAAAAAGCTTCAAGAAATGGGTATCCAACCCGATGTGCTTGTACTTCGCACCGAAAAAGACGTTCCTACCGATGTTCGTCGCAAAATCGCATTATTCTGTAACGTTGCTCCCGATGCTGTAGTGCAATCAATCGACGTGCCTTCAATCTACGAAGTGCCTGTAAAAATGCAAGAACAACATCTCGACGAAATCATCATGCGCCTCACTGGTGTAGAGGTGAAAGGTGAACCCGATATGGCTCCTTGGATGCAATTCCTCAACAAAATGACCTCTGCCGAAAAAGAAGTTAAAATCGGCATCGTGGGTAAATATGTAGAATTGCCCGACGCTTATATTTCTATTAAAGAATCTCTCTTCCAAGCGGCTACTTACAACGATCGTAAACTCAATGTAACATACATTCAATCAGAAAAGCTCAACGACAGCAACGTTGCCGACAAACTTAAAGATATGGATGGTGTTATCGTAGCACCAGGCGCAGGACAACGTGGTGTAGAAGGCAAAAACATTGCGTTGAAATGGTGTCGCGAAAATGACATCCCTACACTTGGCATCTGCCTCGGTATGCAATGCATGGCTGTAGAATTTGCTCGCAACGTACTCGGTATTGCTGACGCTAACAGCACTGAAATCGACCCAACAACTGCTCACAAAGTAATCGACCTTATGGACGAACAAAAGAGCGTTACCACTATGGGTGGCACAACTCGTCTTGGCTCATTTGATTGCGCTTTGCGTCCAAATTCTAAAGTGGCAAAAATTTATGGTTCACAAACCATCAAAGAGCGTCACCGTCATCGCTTTGAATTTAACAACGACTACCTCGAACAATTCGAGCAAAACGGCATGCAATGCGTGGGTATCAACCCTGAATCAAAACTCGTTGAAGTTATTGAAATGCCCGAAAAACGCTGGTATATCGGTGTACAGTTCCACCCCGAATACTCAAGCACCGTATTAAGTCCAAACCCATTGATCATCGACTTCGTTAAAGCAGCAATCGCTTATGGCGAGGAAAAATAACGACTAATCAAATTAATTTATTTCATAACTATATAACTTATAATGGATAAAAACAACCTTCTTGGGCTTCTTTTGATGGGAGCAATCATCTTTGGGTTTATGTATATCAATCAACCCTCCGACGAAGAGATTGCCGCAGCACAAAAAGCCCAGATCGAAGCAACACAAAACAACGACTCTCAAAATGAAGAGATTGCCATCGACTCTCTCACACCTAATCAAGTGAGCAAACTTGTGGCAATGGTAAAAGCTTCGGGCGAAGCTCAAAACGATGGCACATACACTCTCGCTACAGGCAATGTTGACCTACGTTGCGACTCTACTACGCTCAGCGGCACTGTTACTGTCAACAACAACACTGTTGATGTAAAGAAAATCGTTGCTAACGACCTTGCCGAACTTCCTCGTCCAGTCGCAAAAGCTGCTATTGATGCTCTCATTTCATCGATTGACCGCTATGACTCATTTGGCAACTTTGCTCAATATATGGGCGGCAATAGCGACACTCTCACTCTTGAAAACGACGTATTAAAAGTTGACTTTTCAAGCGAAGGGGGTAAAATTGCAAAGGTAACTCTCAAAAAATACGACACCTATGTAACTGGCGACACTACCAACGTGGTGCCTTACAATGGAGCTACCGACTACTACTCATTCACTCTCCCTGCAGGTGCTGGTTATATCGAAACACGCGACCTCTCGTTCAAAGCAGTTGCCCAAAACGATAGCACCGTGTTGATGAAACTCGACCTCGATGGTGGTGCAATGTGGGGTATCCGCTACACCCTCGGCAAAGGCGAAAGCTATGTCGTGAAAATGGATATCGTGCAAGAGAATATTGAAAACGTGTTTGCCTCAAATATGTCAGACATCACAATGTCATGGCATCAAAAGATGGCTCGCAACGAAAAGGGTAAAACTTTTGAGGAACGCAATAGCACCATCTATTACAAATACCTCAACGATAGCCCCGACTATCTAACTGAAAACGGCGACCAAAGCGAAGAACTTGAGCAAGAAGTGAAATGGATTTCATTCAAAAATCAATTCTTCTCAAGCGTGATGGTGCCAAAAACATCTATCAAACGCGCTTCGGTTACTACACAAGATATCAAAGACCAACCAGGATACCTCAAGATACTTGATGTGAAAGATGCAATTATCTCTTACTCTACTAAAGACGAAAATCCAGCATCATTTGATATGTTGTTCACCCCCAACCTCTACCCATTGCTCTCAAGTTACGACGAGCAACTCAATGCCGAAGACGACCTTGAGTTGACACGCTTGATTCCTCTCGGATGGGGTATCTTCCGTTGGGTAAACACCTATCTTGTGATTCCTATCTTCACATTCCTCGGTGGATTTATCTCTAACTATGGTATCATCATCTTATTGTTGACAATCATTGTTAAGATTATTCTCTTCCCATTCACATATAAGAGTTATATGTCGCAAGCGAAGATGCGTGTGCTCGCACCCGAAATCCAAGCTATCAACGAGAAATATCCTAAACCCGAAGATGCAATGACAAAGCAACAAAAAACTATGGAGCTTTACAGCAAAGCAGGTGCAAGCCCATTCTCAGGCTGCCTACCTATGTTGTTGCAAATGCCTATCCTCATTGCCTTATTTGCATTCTTTCCTTCATGTATTGAATTGCGCGGACAATCATTCCTTTGGGCTACCGACCTTTCTGCTCCCGACGCAATATTCTCTTGGACTACTCACATTCCTTTAATTTCAACATATTTTGGCAACCATGTGAGCCTTTTCTGCTTGTTGATGACAGCTACCAACATCATCTACACTCACATCAATATGCAAAACCAACCAGGTGGGGCTGCTATGCCAGGTATGAAATGGATGATGTATCTCATGCCAGTGATGTTCTTGTTCTTCTTCAACGACTATGCATCAGGTTTGAGCTACTACTACTTCCTTTCATTGTTGATTACAATCGTTCAAACTTACTCTTTCCGCTTCATCGTTGACGAAGAAAAAGTAAGAGCACAAATGCTTGCTAACGCTAAGAAACCTCGTAAAAAATCGGGCTTCATGGCTCGTCTCGAGGAAGCTCAACGCCAACAACAAGCAATGCTTCGTGAACAACAAAAACAACAAGCTAAAAAACGTCGTTAATCACATTTACGATATTCACGATAAAAAATCCCACTAACTAAAAAGTTGGTGGGATTTTTACTTTGTTAACATTCATGTGCATCACGTGTTGCCCAGGGAGCATCGTATCTTTGCAGTAGAAACTTTAACCTTTATACTATATATGATATTTACAATATGCGTAGCCATTTGGCTCATTGGAGATATTTTCAAACAAATAGTCTAACGTGTTAACTCTCATTTGTTTTGTTTGTTTTCCAATTTTATTATTTTAATTGTTAATACTTTAACTTGATTACTACTTTTTTATAAATGTCACTGTGAAGTGCTATTTATAGTTATCGGCAAAAGCATGGATTGACTCGAAAATGCGCATATCAATCTCCGATAGAGTCAATCCACGGCGTGCCATCATTCGTCGAGCAATATCAAAGAATTTTGTCAATGGCACATCGGTAAATCCACTCGCACTCCCCTCGCTAAACGACGCGACAAAGTTGCGTGGAAATCCTGCTCCATGAATATTCACCCCTACACCGAGCACCGTAGCCGTGTTAAACATGCAATTGATACCCGACTTAGAGTGATCGCCCATTATCAGGCCACAAAATTGCAATCCAGTGCGTAGAAAACGATGGGCTGGATAGTTCCATAATTTAATTTCAGTATAATCGTTTTTGAGATTAGATGCTGTAGAGCCTCCACCTATATTACACCACTCTCCGATTACGGCATTACCCAAGAAGCCGTCGTGAGCCTTGTTTGAGTAACCCATCATAACTACATTATTCACCTCGCCCCCCACTTTACAATAAGGACCAAGAGTTGTAGCTCCATACATGCGAGTGCCCATGTTCACCACAGCATGCTCACACAACGCAATAGATCCACGAAGACAACTTCCCTCCATCACCTCAGCATTGCGTCCCACATATATGGGGCCATTTTTCACATTGAGCATAGCACCTTCCACCACAGCACCCTCTTCAATAAAAATCATTGGGTTGCCATTAGCATCAACGGGATTACCAATAACAGTATTTGTATCACTCAACGATTGACTTGCGCGACCATGTGTCAATAACGCAAAATCTTCAACTATGCCACGATGATTTTCCATAAAAATATCATAAAGCATCTTTATAGTGAGGCAATCATCGTAACACTCTATTTCACGAGCAAAATTGCGCGAACTAAAATCTTTCAATCCACCTCTAAAGGCTATTATTTCGCCTTGCGAAGAGATTAATACATCGCCCACATTTAGCATCTTTATTTTTGCGACAAGATCGGTTGTTGGGCATATATTTCCTGCAACAAACAGATTTTCTTCAGCTTCATTCACTGGAAATTTCTCTTGCAGATAATCAACGGTGAGATAGGAATATGAGCCATCGAGCACACGCTCCCACTTTTCGCGAATAGTCAATATCCCCACACGCAAATCGGCCACTGGACGAGTAAACGTCATCGGCAACAAATTCTCACGCACCTCAACGGCATCAAAAAGTATGATATTTAGCATAAACAGTCCCTTGATTTTACACTGCAAAGGTAGTAATTTATTAATTAGTTCAACGAAATATGTAGACTAATCACACGTTTTTTCCATCGAAAAGAGATATCCTCCACCTATATTCTCAATAAATTATGTATCTTTGTAACAAGAAAATCATCACTGATTATGACTTTTACCGAACAATATATTAAAGGAGTGTGGATAATAGAGCCGGTGCGACATGGTGATGCACGCGGTTACTTTATGGAAAGTTTCAAAAAGGCCGAATTCCAAGCCCATGTTGGCAATGTAGAGTTTGTGCAAGACAATGAGTCGGTATCAACGCGTGGCGTGTTGCGTGGTCTTCATTTTCAACGCAATGAGTGGGCACAAGCCAAGTTGGTGCGCGTGTCGCGTGGTCGCGTGATAGATGTTATTGTTGACATACGCAAAGACTCCCCCACCTTCGGTCAACACCTTGCCGTAGAACTCAGCGAGGACAACTGCCGTCAGCTCTTTGTGCCTCGTGGCATGGCTCACGGCTTCATAGTATTGAGCGACATTGCACAATTTCAATACAAGGTAGATAATGTGTATGCACCCCAAGCCGAAGCCACATTGCGTTTTGACGACCCCGCCCTCGGCATCGAATGGCCCCTTCCCGTCAACGAACTAAACCTCTCTGAAAAAGACACACACGGACTATCATTGAGCGAAATCGAGCCTCAAGTAGTGTAACTATGTAGATTCCCCCCCAAAAAACAACCCCGCACTTCAATGATGAAGTGCGGGGTTATATATTTATTTTCTAATATTTTACTTATTAAAAATATCATGGAAATATTGTAGATGATAGCGAATAGAGTTGCGCCAATAAGGGTGAGTGTGGCGACCAGGACGCTCTGTGTAATCGTGAGGGATATTATATTTCAACAATGCCTCATGCAATTCGCGATTTACACCAATAAAGAAGTCGTCAATACCACAATCAAAAATGATATTCAATTGGTCGGGCTTCAATGTAGGCACAAGCGAAACCACTGTGTGAGAACTCCAACGCTCAGGGTTTTCCACTTTGCTACCCAATCGTTGAGCAATCTTCCACGACTTTTGCCATTTCTCTTTATCGAAATTCACGCCACCGCTCATGCTTCCTGCCGAGCCCCACACATCGCTATGGCGCATACCATACCACAAACCACCATGACCACCCATGCTCAAACCAGTAATTGCACGATGCTTTGCATCGGCAATGGTGCGATAATTTTTATCGATATAAGGCACAAGTTCTTCTACAAAGAATGACTCCATTTGCAATGTAGAATCTACTGGCGAATCAAAATACCAACTATCACGTCCGTCGGGCAATACAAAAATCATGTCGTAGTGCGAAGCAAGACTATCGAGGCGTGGCTCGGTGAGTGTGAGCCAAGTTGTGTAATCGCCATCATATCCGTGAAGGATATACACTACAGGATACTCCTTGTGGCACGATGTTGCATACGATTGAGGAAGTATCACATTCACATCCATAGGCGAAGCAATATTTGTTGCAGGCACCTGAATATGATTTATCGACTTAAACGATTCTTGCGCTAATAATTGTTTTTCATGGCAACATTCATGACCATACATAGGCATCGCAGCAACCATGCCCAACAATAGCATCAACGATAATATTCTCTTTTTCATCATTAGTTGTTTTTATCGGTTATTTAATGGTTAGTGTTGCAAAGATACAATTCTAATAATTAATTCACAAAATTATTTGTTGTAATACCCTCGTCATATTGCAATTTCATCGCAAAGTTACTACCTTTGTAACATTAATTATAATTAATCTGAATGATCGAACGCATTGTAATTATCGACAACGTTGACCCAGTATGCTTTTATGGCGTCAACAACTGCAATATGCAGTTGATTCGCAATCTATTCCCTAAATTGCGAATGGCTGCTCGTGGGTCGGTAATAAAAGTTATCGGCGACAACGATGAGACTGCCGATTTTGAAAAGAAAATCAAAGAGCTTGAAGCTTATTGCGCAAAATACAACAAACTCACCGAAGAGGTTATCCTTGAAGTGATTAAAGGTGGCACACCCCAAGAGGTAAAGAGCGATGGAGTGATTATCTATGGCATCAATGGCAAACCGATCTCTCCCCGCTCACCCAATCAACAACTTCTTGTTGAGGAGGTACTCAAAAACGACCTCACTTTTGCCCTTGGGCCTGCTGGTACTGGTAAGACATACCTCGCCATTGCCCTCGCCGTGAGAGCGTTAAAAAATCGTGAAGTGCGCAAAATTATTCTTTCACGTCCAGCTGTTGAAGCAGGCGAGAAACTCGGTTTTCTCCCTGGCGATATGAAAGACAAGATTGACCCATATCTCCAACCTCTCTACGACGCACTTGAGGATATGATTCCTGCCGTGAAACTCAAAGAGTATATGGAGACTAATGTAATTCAAATCGCACCATTGGCATTTATGCGTGGACGCACCCTCAACGACGCCGTTATTGTGCTTGATGAAGCACAAAACACCACTACTCACCAAATCAAGATGTTCCTCACCCGCTTGGGTATGAACGCCAAGATGATTATCACTGGCGACGCAACCCAAATAGACCTCCCTCGCTCAACTGTGTCGGGACTCATGCACGCATTGCGAGTGTTAAAGGGCATTCCTGGCATTGGGCATGTAGAGTTTGGCAAAAAAGATATCGTGCGCCATCAACTCGTGCAACGCATCGTTGAAGCGTATGAAAAATGGGACAAAAACAATAAAGAGGAGATCCCAACCGACAACAACGACAAACAAACAAATTAAATCAATATATTATGGCTACATTATCTAACACCGATTTTAACTTCCCTGGTCAACAAAGCGTGTACCATGGTAAAGTGCGCGAAGTTTACAACATCAACGACGATATTTTGGTGATGATTGCGTCTGACCGCATCTCAGCTTTCGACGTAATCCTTCCTAAAGGTATCCCCTACAAAGGACAAGTGCTCAACCAAATCGCAGCAAAATTCCTTGACGCTACATCTGATATCGTTCCCAACTGGAAACTCGCTACTCCCGACCCAATGGTTACCGTAGGTTTGAAATGTGAAGGTTTCCGTGTTGAAATGATTATTCGTGGTTACCTCACTGGTAGCGCATGGCGTGAATACCAAGCTGGTTGTCGCGAACTTTGTGGTGTTAAACTCCCCGATGGAATGCGTGAAAATGAACGCTTCCCCGAGCCCATCATCACCCCAACAACTAAAGCCGACGAAGGTCATGACGAAAACATCTCTCGCGAAGAGATTCTCGCTCAGGGTATCGTGAGCAAAGAGGACTACGAAGTGATGGAGCAATACACTCGCGCTCTTTTTGCTCGTGGCACTGAAATGGCTGCCGAAAAAGGTTTGATTCTCGTTGACACTAAATACGAATTTGGTAAACGCGACGGTAAAGTGTATCTCATCGACGAAATCCACACTCCCGACTCTTCACGTTACTTCTATGCCGAAGGTTACCAAGAACGCTTCGAAAAAGGCGAACCACAAAAACAACTTTCTAAAGAATTTGTGCGTCAATGGCTTATCGAAAACAACTTCATGGGCAAGCCTGGTCAAGTAGTGCCCGAAATGACCGACGAATATTGCGAAAGTGTTTCACAACGCTACATTGAACTTTATGAGCACATCACTGGCGAAACTTTCGTAAAAGATGAAGACCCCAACTTGGCTCAACGCATCGAAAAGAATGTCGTTGAATGCCTCAACAACCTCAAAAAGTAATAACAACCGACAACAATGGAAGTAAAAGCCGAAAAAATCAATCCCTACGACAACAATCGAGCAAAGACCGAGCAGGTAAAAGAAATGTTTGACTCGATTGCTCCTGCCTACGACTTTATGAATCGTGCCATGACCTTTGGCATCGACAAATGTTGGCGTGCTAAAGCAGTGAAAATGATTAAGGCTTATGCTCCCAAAACAATACTCGATGTGGCAACTGGTACAGGCGATTTGGCAATCAAACTCGCCCGTACCCTCCACCCCGAGAAAATCACTGGCATCGACCTCTCTGAAGGCATGATTGCCATCGGAGAGAAAAAAGTAGCCGAAGCCGGCCTCGACAATATAATCAACTTTGTTGCTGGCGACTGCTTGAATCTCCCTTTCGACGAATCACAATTCGACTGCATCACCGTGGCTTATGGTGTGCGCAACTTTGAGCATCTCGACCAAGGCTACCGCGAAATGTATCGCGTGCTACACCCTGGTGGTGTGTTGTGTGTAATCGAACTCTCTACACCCACCTCTCCTATCGTAAAACCATTCTACCGACTATATACTCGCTTCATCATACCCACCATGGGACGCATGGTATCAAAAGATGTTCGCGCATATAGTTATCTACCCGAAAGCATTGCTGCAGTGCCTCAAGGCAACGACATGTTGCAACTCATGCGTGATGCAGGATTTAGCAACTGCAAATTCACTCGCCTCACATTTGGCACTTGCACCATTTATATGGCTGTAAAATAGCATATTTTCTATCCCAACTCCTATCTTATGAAAAATATATCTAAAGCATTATTCCTCATAATTTTTAGCTGTGTCGCGCTATCAGTTTCGGCACAAGGTTTAATATATCGCACACCCATCGTAAGAGTGCAGCCCACCCCTATCGATGAATCAGATACGACATCTATGCCTATTCACAAATTCTATAACGACACATTGGTGCTTGACACTACAATGCGCCCCAATCGTCCTGAACGAATGAAAAAGGCATCTGAATTAGACACTCTACTCAACCAACTCAAGACGAAATTAGAGTCGCCCGATTTCTATAAAATCGAGGTAGATACCACTATAGAAACCCTCCCCATTCCTCGACACTTTTTCCGCCAACCAGTGTTTTGTGGCTACAACCCTGCTCTCAACGACACCATCAACACATTCATTAGCGCAATGTCGCCCGAAGAGGAGGAGTTAACACTATGGCTCGCGCGCAAAATAGCTCATAATCGACGCTTGGAAAGCATAAAGCAAAACTATATGATTGAGAACCCCAACAAAGTGCAATACAACATCGAAACTCTACCTATTGCGCCCAAACGAGTATTCTCTAAAATCGACCCAAGCGCATCCAAAATCACTGTAACTCAAAACATTTCGACCATTGAAGCCAATATCGACAACACCGAAATAAAACGTCGCAATTGGATTCACTCATTCAATAGTTTGTTGCAATTCTCTCAAGCGTATAACTCGCCAAACTGGTATCAAGGTGGGACAAACGACCTCAACATGCTTTTCAACGTTGAATTTAACATCAAACTCAACGAGGCATTCCACCCCAACCTCCTATTTGACAACACATTCAAATACAAATTGGCTATTAATAGCACCCCCAATAACCCTCGCGATTACAATATCAACGACGATATTTTCCAAATCAACTCTAAGTTTGGTGTACGCGCTGCAAAACGCTGGTTCTACTCAGTGCAAGCACAATTCAAAACTCAGCTTTTCAATGGCTACGATGCCAACAACCTACCCAAAACTGCATTTCTCTCACCTGGTGAGTTAAACGTCGGTCTGGGTATGACCTACAACTACGCCAATGAAAAGAAATCTTTCACCTTCGACGCATCTATCTCACCCCTTTCTTACAACATGAAGACTTGCCTCGATACCCGCATCAACGAAAACGACTTTGGCATCGCAACTGGTCGTAAGACAGTGAGTGAAATGGGTTCGAGTGGTGAACTCAAGTTGAAATGGAACATTGCTCACAACATTTCATTTGCTTCACGCCTATTCGCCTTCTCCGACTACTCTTACTTCCAAGGCGATTGGGAAAACACCCTTGCGTTCAATATCAACCGATTCCTCTCAACTCAAATCAATGTCAACCTTCGCTACGACACAAGCGTGCCAAGCGATGTTGATTGGCACCGACTTCAGTTGAAAGAAATCCTCAGCTTCGGGTTCTCATATAACTTCAAAAACTTATAATTTCCCACACGATGGCATCTTTGCGCCACATAATCTCCATTCTCGTCATCGTGATATGGAGCCAAGCGTCGGCCAACATTCTTGACCAACTACCTCAAGAGTCGCACACTCTTGAGGGGTATCATATCGACTCGGTCAAAACTCGCATGCGCCAAGCTCCACTCCACAACATCGAAGGGGTGTGGCAATTTCTCGACAATGCAACAACAATTGCCATTGAGCGCATTAACGACAACGCGTCAAGCCAATACTTGCACCAATATATTTATCGCATCGTAATCATAAAACCTCAACAACTATCTATCGAGCCTGGCACAATTATGGGATACATCTCAGCCACTGCCAAGAAAGATCATTACGAGGCCTATATCTACACCGATAGTTCGTTGGAAGGGATTCTCTCAATTCCCCAAAAGTTCACGCTTACACTTAGCGATAATCACCTTGCATTCAACGAGTACAAAACATCGGTGAGCATCAACCTTTGGCGATGGATTCCATATATCTATCGTGTAGGAGTATCAGTAAAAAACACTCGCCCCAAAGGTCTTGACGGATGTGTGCGCATATATCCTCAACCCACATCTGCTCCCCTAACCCCTCGCTATTTATGAGAACTTTGTTTGTCATATTAACCCTCTTGATGCTCGCCTTCAACTGTGACGCCCAACGCACTACTCGCAAAAACCTAAAAGCGAAGAAAACGGTCGAGACAACAGTTGTTTGCGACACCATTACCTCTGCCCCTGATTCAGTAGTAGCGATAAAAGGATATGACAAACCACTATATTCATCCAAAGAGACATTCTTTACCACAAACAATGGTGAACGCACAATTGTGGGGATAAATATCACTTTCAACTACTTCGACAACCAAAATCGTCAACTACATCAAGCGACAAATACGGTTAAATGCAATATCCCACCAGGCGAAACACGCCAACTTTCAATCTCATCGTGGGACAAACAAAAAGCATTCTACTACTATCGCAGCCCACAACCCCGCCGCCAAGCAACTCCTTACAAAGTAAGTCATAACATTAACTTTATAATTATAACCGAACCATACCCTTTTTAACAACTTTGAGCCATGAAAAAATATATTATCGCATCGCTACTATTATTTTTTAATATTCTTTTTGTCAATGCCCTATCTTTAGAAAAGAAGATATTAGGCACATGGAATTATAATATCTCAAGTATAATACCCCCCGAATCGGTAAAAGAAAACAATACCCGAGTCCTCATCACATTCATGAATGGGGAAAACGGTATGCCCAAAGATGGTTGGTTGCAATTCAAAATGACTGTCAAATTAGCCAATTTCAATGGTTTGCCCCAGAAATTTCAAAAATACAACAAAAGGGCTACATTAACGCTTGAGCATACCAAGCATATAAACTTCAAATGGCAAATCAAGGGCAAACAACTCGTTAGCAATGTTATTTCTATCGAAAACTATTTCTCCGACTTTCAATTCATCCCTAACATCAATGTTGGCGAAGAATATTTTGAAGAACTAAGCAATTTTTATACTCGTCTCAGCAAACCAACCAGCGAAGAGTATAAGGAGATGGCGTTGATGATAAATAGTCCTGTAAGGTTTGACCAACAGGATAACCTTGTATTGTTTTATGACAATTCCGTGTTAGTGAAAGGCACTAATGAAGCACCTACAAAAAAAGAAATCTCCAACAAACGCTATGCAACTCTTCAATACCAAAATCCAAATAGCGTAGAAAATCCTTATAACTACACCTACACCGAAGACGGCTATACCTATGCCCCCGACGAAACTGCATTTCTATATCTACACATCTGGAACGAGAATGGAAATATCTTAAATAATACCGATAATTTATCAGGCACATACTACTGCATGGTCG
Source organism: Muribaculaceae bacterium (assembly GCA_017424575.1). Classification (GTDB taxonomy): domain Bacteria; phylum Bacteroidota; class Bacteroidia; order Bacteroidales; family Muribaculaceae; genus RGIG4079. Next base: position 3,157 of record JAFOYQ010000104.1, on the reverse strand, counting down.
ATAATGAAGGTATGTGGTCAAATATGGCAAAAATCAGAGTGGGTAAAGCAGTCAACGATGAATTGACATTATCAACCGATAGATACTTCTCAACGAAGTTAAACAGGTATCTTATGCATACGAACACCTCTGCCCGCTTCAAAGTAGTGCAAGACAATCAAGATATCACTTCAAAGGGCAATATAAAGATTCTTAATCAAGAGAATAAGATTGTGCCTATAAACAAATATCTCAGCACTCCAGGCACATACCAATTCGCCGCTACCGATGGGACGTCTTATTCCAACACAGTCGACATTGATGTAAGGGGCCGACTATGGTTAAACGCAAAAAATATTACCAACAAAGATTTCAAAGATAAAGGATATGCCGTGGTCCAACTCGAAGCCGTGCAAGACAAACAAGATGTAACAGCCCTTTCAGAATTCTTCCACCGAAAATCGGTTAATGAATGGAAATCGCTCGGCATAGGCGTTTCTTCAACAACCGTCACTGGCAAAGGGTGGCATTATTTCATGGCGATAAGAGATGATTTTTATAAATCATATCCTGCGGTGATAAGAGTTAACGATAAGGGTATTTGGCACTCAAGTCCCGACATTAAAATAGAGGTAGATGCCGACACAATTGCATTAGGTGACACGCTCAACTTCAAAACAACACCCGAAGGTGCAATAGTATATGAAGGCGACAATAAAATTGACAAAGTTCATATCCCCATTACTCCAGGATTGCACATCTACCATGCTCAAAAAGGCGATTTATTCTCAGAGCCTGTTACAGTATATGTAAAACCTGATGATGAACAGGAATAGGGAAACCGATTAGAGACTCACAGTGATTCAACACAGCATTGCCGAAGGTAATGCTTAATCGTAAGTCTATTGGAAACTAAATAAATTAAGGAATCCTGCAAATGGAATCAGCCCTAATTTTTTTATTCTATCAAAAAAAGTTTTATCGGACACTAATATTTTGCAATACACTTTGAGGGAAATCGTATTCGGGGATTACGTCTTCTATTCGCCGAAAATTTTCGGCGAATAATTTGTTTATTCTCCGAATATCACCTTGTGTCTTATTTTTTTGTTCAATTAGCCTAAAAAATAAGAGCGATGGAATCAAATCCCATCGCTCTCCGCATTATTAGATATTTTTTCTATTTTACTTCACGATTTCTTTGCGTGTTGTGCCGTTGCTCATCTTGATGATATTGATACCTTTTGTTGGTTTGTTCAATCTGCGACCATGAATATCGTGACGAGCGATTTCAATAACATTGTTATCAATTTCAACACCTTCCACTCCGTCATACATGAAGAAGAACTCTTTCCATTGATCAGCAGCTTGATATGCTGGGATTGACTCTCCAGGGACATATAATTCGCAAGTCCATTTATTTATATCGTCAAGAGCTTGATTGCCACAAACGGGAGGAGTTGATGCTTGGCTATATAATTTTGTAACAGCTGTACAGTCAGAGAATGCTTCTTCGCCGATAGTTTTCATACTTGTTCCAAATGCAAAATAGTCAAGGCTAGAGCAACCAGAGAATGCCCAATTACCAATTGATTCTACACCGTTGCCAATTGATACATATTTAAGATTTGTACAGCCATAGAATTCATTATCGGAAATTTCGGTTTCCTTATCGGTTATCTTCACAGCACGCAAAGATGTATTGCGATAGAATGGCGAATAGCCACAACTATCGGCATAGCTGTAAGAAATATTACCACCAATATAAACTGAATCTAAAGGACAATCAGAGAACATTGGCTCATTACCATTTGAGCCTAATTCTAATATTGTATTTCGGTCAGCAATAAACACATTTGTCATTGCTTTACAACCAACAAATGCATAATTACCTACGCTAGCCACATTTTTGGGGATTGTAATATCGGTCAATGAATAACAACCTGCAAATGTATTATCATTAATCGCTGGCACAGAGTTACCAATAATAGCAAATTTTAGTGAATCACATTGTTCAAAACAATTAGCACCCACTTCAGTAACCAAATTGGGTATATCAATGCCTTTAAGATTTTTACACCCCCAAACAGCATGATTGCCTATTGTTCCTGCAAACAATGAGTCAATAGTTAAATCGGTCAGATAATTATTTCGGTAAAATGTATAATGATTGATATTTTTTACATTCATAGCAATACCTTTGAATGATACAGTTTTACCTATATTAATTGAATCAATATTGTTTTCATAGGTACAATCCAATGCATCGCAAGTGCGTTCTGATGGACTCACTGGCACATACATCACCCCATCTACTTCAAATATAGAACTCAAATAAGGATACACTGTTTTATCAATTAATTCAGTATATAAATCATTTGACACATAATTAACTATACCCTCAGCATATTTATAACCAGTTGGAGGTGTATTTGTAAGCCAAATAGTTTTTATAGGGGGTGATATCAAATTCTCATCAATTGATAAAATTGCACTACCAAATGTAACTGACTTTATGTTTTTACTATAAAATGGAGAGTAGCCATACCTTTTACCTGATTCATAATTTAAATTACGGCCAATATATAGTTTTTCAAGCGGACAATCATAAAATAGACCTTCACCTGTATAAGAAGAATTGGAGTCGTAATTATATCCCAATGATAATATTTCTTTTCCATCCTCCATGATTAGTTCGGTCAAGCTACTGCAATCGTTGAATGCATATGAAGGTATAGATTTTACTTCATTTCCAATATTAAGTGTATTTAGATTTGAGCAACCTTCAAATACTGGATAGTCAGAATTGCCCATTAAAGTACAATTTTCAGCATTAAAATTAACCTCGGTCAAGCCGGTGCAACTACTGAACGCAGAGGAGCCAATCGAGGTGACGGAATTGGGGATGGTTATAGCGGTCAAGCCACTGCATTCATAGAACGCATAGGATCCAATCGAGGTGACGGAATTGGGAATAGTTACTGATGTTAAGTTAGTACAACCATAAAACGCCTGTGAGCCAATCGAGGTTACAGAATTCCCAATAGTTGCCGAGGTCAAGCCACTACAACCATAGAACACAGATGAACCAATCGAGGTTACAGAATTGGGAATAGTTACTGATGTTAAGTTAGTACAACCATAAAACGCCTGTGAGCCAATCGAGGTTACAGAATTG
>JAFOYQ010000103.1 GCA_017424575.1 Muribaculaceae bacterium | reverse complement strand
TCGGTAGCCATTGGAAATTCAGTAAACACGATTGAAACTTCTGCGTTTAATGGATGCGCAGGTTTGACAGAGGTAACTATCCCAAACTCAGTTACCACTATTGGTTCCTCGGCGTTCAGTGGTTGTACAGGCTTGACAGAGCTAACTATCCCAAACTCAGTTACCACTATTGGTTCCTCGGCGATCAGTGGTTGTACAGGCTTGACAGAGGTAACTATTCCAAACTCAGTTACCACTATTGGTTCCTCGGCGTTCAGTGGTTGTACTGGCTTGGCAGAGGTCACTATCCCTAATTCTGTCTCCACTATTGGTCCTTCTACATTCTCTAATTGCTCTGGCTTGACATCAATAAATATCCCTAATACTGTTACCAGCATTGGCAACTCGGCGTTAAGTGGTTGTGCTATATTGACTGAAGTAACCATCCCTAGCTCAGTTACTTTAATTGGTGATGCGGCATTTAATGGATGTAGTGGCTTGACGAAATTGATTTTGGAAGATGGGGAAGAGAGTATTACAGGATTAAGTTTTCCAGATTCTCCAATTGAAACTCTTTATTTAGGAAGAAATACCTCTGACGTATTTGTCGCAAAAAAAACAACCCTTGTGGAGTTAGTTATTGGTGATTCTGTTACCATAATTGGCTCTAATGCGTTCAGTGGTTGTACAGGTTTGACAGAGGTAACTATTCCCAATTCAGTAAACACGATTGGCTCTTTTGCATTCAGAGGTTGCCAAAGACTGTTTTCAGTAAGCATTCCCAACTCTGTTACCACAATTGGCTATAGTGCATTCATTTCGTGTTATAGTTTGTCTGAGGTAACCATTGGGAATTCTGTTACCTCTATTGGTGAGAGAGCATTCAATGAATGTAGTAATTTGACAATTTTAAGGTTAGAAGATGGAACGGAAAGTATTACAGGATTAAGTTTTCCAGATTCCCCTATAGAAACTCTTTATTTAGGCAGAAATACTTCAGATGCATTTGTTAAAGGAAAAACAACTTTTAAGGAGTTAGTTATTGGAGATTCTGTTACCATAATTGGCTCTGATGCGTTCAGTGGTTGCACTGGTTTGATGTCGGTAGCCATTGGAAATTCAGTAAACACGATTGAAACTTCTGCGTTTAATGGATGCGTAGGTTTAACAGAGGTAACTATTCCCAATTCAGTCATTACGATTAGTGCTTCAGCGTTTAATGGTTGTACGGGATTGACAGAGGTAACTATACCTAATTCAGTCTCTACTATCGGCAACGAGGCATTCAATGGCTGTACTGGTTTGAACTCGGTAACCATCGGTAATTCAGTAAACACGATTGGCTCCAATGTATTCAGCGGTTGCAATAGTTTGAACATAGTTAATTTTAACGCTGAGAATTGTAAACAAATGGTATCTGCCGAATCTTCAGTATTTAGTGATTGCTCAAATCTGAAATTAATAAATATAGGAAATAGTGTGAAAATACTTCCAAATAATGCGTTCAGTGGTTGCACAGGCTTGACAGAAATAACTATCCCTAATTCTGTAACTTCAATAGGTTCTGATGCGTTCAAAGGGTGCACAGGTTTGAACGATGTTAATATTGAGGATTTATCAGCATGGTGCAAGATTGATTTTGGCAATGATTCAGCAAATCCTCTAAGTTATGCAAAGAAACTAAACCTTAATAGAACTGAAATAACTGGGTTAATAATACCTAATGATATTACTGAAATAAAAGGATATTCGTTCTACAATTGCGCGGGCTTGACCTATATCACAGTCCCCAATTCTGTGACCTCGATTGGCAATTCGGCGTTTAATGGTTGTAATGGTTTGACAAAATTAGTTTTAGAAGATGGAACTGAACAAATTTCAGGATTAAGTTTCCCAGATTCGCCAATTGAAACTCTTTATTTAGGAAGAAATACTATAAGCGCATTTGTTGGAGGAAAAACAACCCTTAAAGAAGTCACTATAGGCAATTCCATCACTGAGATTGGTAATTCGGCATTCAATGGATGCTCAGGTTTGACAGAGGTAACCATCCCTAATTCTGTTACAGCTATTGGCGCATCTGCGTTCTGGAATTGCACAGGCTTGGCAAAGGTAAGCATTGGCAATTCTGTTGTCACTATTGGCTCATCTGCGTTTAAAAATTGCACAGGCTTGACAGAGGTAATCATTCCAAATTCTGTTACTACTATTGGCAACGAGGCATTCAATGGATGTACTAGCCTAAAAGGGACATTAATCATACCCCAATCCGTAACCTCAATTGGAAACGATACATTCAATAAATGTTATGGATTAAACGAACTAATAATTGCAGATGGAACAGAAGTCTTAACATTGGGATATTGTAATGATTTATATGAGGGCTATTGGAGAAAAGGATTATTTGGAGACTGTAGATTAGAAAAATTATATCTTGGTAGAAATTTAAACTATGAAACAACTCCCGATTATAATACTTCTCCGTTTTATCGCAATGCGACATTAAAGGAAGTTGTAATAGGAAATACAGTAACCTCGATTAGCAATAAAGCTTTCCTAGTTTGTTCTTTGATGACCTCAGTAACCATCCCCAATTCTGTCACTACGATTGGAGATTATGCGTTTAGTGGATGTACTGGCTTGACAGAGGTCACTATCCCTAATTCTGTCACCACTATTGGCTCATATGCGTTCTATGATTGCAAAGGATTGACAGAGATAACGATACCTAATTCGGTAAAAACAATTGGCACCTATGCGTTCGAAAGATGTTCTGATTTGACATCAATATCAATTGGTAATTCTGTTACCTCGATTGGCGATGGAGCCTTCTCTCGTTGCAGTATAATTGCTATTGTAAATTCGTATAATACAACCGCTCCTACAGGAGCTCCATTTGAGAATGTAGTAAAACAATCGGCAATACTCAATGTGCCATCATCAGCATTAGCTTCATATCAAACGACAAAAGGGTGGAAGGATTTCGCTAATATACGTGAGATGGCAATGAATGGATATTATGATTTTGATGTTGACGGAATATATTATCGCATAATTTCGTTGACAGATTTGACTGTTGAAGTTGTTGCTAAAGATGATACCTACAATAGTTATGCTGGTGACGTAGTGATTCCTGAAACAGTGTCTTATCGCAATCGTGAGTTTAACGTGATTTCAATAGGTGCTATGGCATTTAGTCGTTGCTCTGGATTGACCTCAATAAAAATGCCACAAACAGTATCAACTATTGGGAAATTAGCATTTGATGGATGCTCTGGATTGAAATCAATTACAATACCACAAACAGTATCAACTATTGGGAAATTAGCATTTGATGGATGCTCTGGATTGAAATCAATTACGATTGCCGATAGCGATAATTTGTTGAATACTAATGGGACGTTTGCTTCTCTCCCTATTGAAACATTATATTTAGGAAGAAAAATTGATGTAATATTTAATGGATGCACTACATTGCAAAAAGTTGAAATAGGCAAAAATGTTACAGAAATAAAAGAGAATATGTTCAGTGGATGTATTACTCTAATGGTTGCAGAACTCTCAGAGGGGGTAACAATAGTTGGTGCAAGCGCATTTAATGGCTGTACATCATTGGCATCTATCGCTATTCCTGGAAGTGTTGCAACAATTGGAGAAAGCGCATTCATGAATTGTAATGCGTTAACTCAGGTAGAACTCTCAGAGGGGGTCACAACAGTTGGCGCAAGCGCATTTAATGGATGTACGTCATTGACAACTATAAAAATTCCTGGAAGTGTAACAACAATTGGAGAAAGCGCATTCATGAATTGTAATGCGTTAACTCAGGTAGAACTCTCAGAGGGGGTCACAACAGTTGGCGCAAGCGCATTTGATGGCTGTACATCATTGGCATCTATAGCTATTCCTGGAAGTGTTACAACAATCGGTGGAAGTGTATTTAGTGGCTGTACTGCTTTAGTAGATGTTATATTTAAGAATGGGAAAGATGCTATTGATATGGGAGGTAATACATTCAAAGAAAACCCTCTCGTATCATTGTATATAGATCGCACAATGACAAATGTAAAATCTCCGTTCAATGGTATAACAACATTGGAAAAGGTTACGTTGGGTAGTGGTATGACATCATTGCAAAGCGATGCATTCGTGGGTTGTAAAGGTATTAAAGAGTTGATAATTGAGGGTGGCGAAGGCGCAATCACAATAGATTGTAAATTCAATGATTCTCCGATAGAAAAATTGCACATCGGCCGCAATGGCACTTATGCGTTCAATAATCGCATTGAGCTCAAAGAGGTGTCAGTGGGTGATAATGTAACAATTCTTCCCAATAATGCTTTTAATGGTTGCTCTAATATCACAACCTTGAAACTCGGCAAGAAATTAGAGAAAATAGGTAGTGGGGCATTTACTGGTTGTGCAACATTGATGAATGTATATTCAACCAACCTCACACCTCCAACAGGCGCAGTATTTGAAAATAAGACCTATTTGCAAGGTACATTGTATGTGGTTAAAGGAAGTAAAGCTGCATACGAGGCTGCTGATGGTTGGAAAGAATTTTGGGAAATCGTTGACAACTTGCCATTTGAAGTAAATGGAATATGGTATAATATTGATGAGAATGGCAATGCTAATGTGGTGGGAAATCCATCAAATGATGCTTATGTGGGTGAAATCAGCATTCCTGCAAGTGTTGAAGTTGATGGTATTGTATTTCCTGTGACATCAATTGATGCTGAAGCATTTGCTAATGCTCTTAATGTGACATCAATCACTATTGAAGATAGCAATCAACCATTGACAATCGGCGCTCCTGCAACAGCAATCGTGGCAATGAGCAACGACCAAGCAGGCACATTTGAAGCATGTATGCTCGACTCGGTATATGTGGGTCGTAACTTGAACTATGCAACTGCTCCATTTGCCAATATCGCATCGTTGAAGAAAGTGGTAGTAGGTGCATTAGTAACCTCTATGGGTGGTGCAATGTTTGCAGGCTGTGAAAACATTGAAACTGTATATGCGTTGAGTGCTATACCTGCAACTGATGCTGAATTTGAATCAAGAGTTTATGATCATGCAACATTGGTAGTCCCTGTTGGAGCTGTTGCATATACGACCACCGATGGTTGGAAAGAGTTTGTTAATGTGATAACTACTGAAAGTTCTATGGTTGAAGATATTAATATAGAAGCTGTCACTGGCAATGTTTCAATCATAGCAGTAAACGGTGAGATTATTGTAAAAGGCGCAGAAGATGCTCAAATTGCAGTTTACAACGTTAATGGTGGTCTTATCTATCATGGTTTGAATCGACCAGTTGCTGTTGCAAACAAGGGCGTTTATGTAGTGGTTGTAAACGGCATTGCAATGAAAGTGATGTTGTAATAATTGCACACTAAGTAGAAGTTTTTCATAAGTAGGGGCGCAATCCACTTGTTGGGTTGCGCTTCTTTTTTGTGTTTCGCAATGAGGCGAAGGAGATGGTTGGTGATGTGGATTTCGTTATGTTATTGAATGTTATTTTATTGTAAATGAAAATGTTTGTTGCAATAGAATTGGTGGAAATATTGTAATTTTGTGGCGAAAATGAATAAATAAACCAATAATTATGCTAAAAACATCATACAACTATATTCTTATCTCATTGATGCTATTGGTGTTGCCATTTGTGATGTGGGCTAAACCTGAAGAGGAGGAAGACCCTGAAATAGATGTGCCTTTGACCGAGGTAGAATCAGATGAGCCATATATATATGAGGGTGGATTTGTTATAGAAGTGGGGGATACAATAGTGAGTGAACATGAATATGAAGAATTTGTGTCGCCCGATGATGTAATTAATTTTGCATACTCATTCTTGGGTACTCCTTACGTGTGGGGAACAAAAGGCCCTCACACATTTGACTGCTCAGGTTTTACAAGTTATGTGTATCGATATTTTGGATTTCCTATCACCTCGGCATCAAAATATCAAGTAAATGAGGGGGTTGCAGTGAAGAAAGATGATATTCGCCCAGGTGACTTGATGTTTTTTGGTGGTCGTTCAACCCCAAAACGTGTAGGGCATGTGGGAATGTGTATTGAGGTTAATAAAGAAACTAAACAGATAAAGTTTATTCATGCATCAACCAAACGAGGTGTAGTTATCAACACCTATCCCGATGATAAATATTATTACACTCGATTCTTGTGTGCACGTCGCATTATTACTGAAAAGTCGCTCATGGAAGATATTAATCAAGTGCCCAATTAATTCTGGTAATGAAAATTGAATGTAAATAACCCGTTAATAAATAATCCATACTAAATAATTGAGTGTGGATTTTTTAATGTACCTTTGTCAATGTAAAAATTAAATATAATGGCTGAAGAAAAAAAGACATACAATCGTAGAAATGCGCCCCAGCACACACCTTTATATGATGCCGGTGGGCGAATGCAACCTCGCGACAAGGATTTGGAAGAGGCTGTACTTGGTGCTCTAATGCTTGAAAAAGATGCGTACACAACTGTGTGTGATATTTTGAAACCCGACAGTTTTTATGAGCCTGCCAATCAATTGGTGTATGAGGCTATCCAGCAACTTGGGGCTGCTCAACAACCTATTGATATGCTTACAGTGACCGAGCGTTTGCGTCAGAATGATGCTCTCGAAAAGGTGGGTGGAGCAGTATTTATTTCGGATTTGACCTCAAAGGTTGCATCGGGGGCTCACGTTGAATATCACGCTCGCATCGTGGCTCAAAAATATTTGGCGCGCGAGTTGATATCATTTGCTTCGCAAATTGAGTCAAAGGCATTTGATGAAAGTAACGACGTTGACGACCTTTTGCAAGAGGCCGAGGGTAAACTGTTTGAGATTTCACAACGCAATGTGAAGAAAGATGTGACACAAATCGACCCTGTAATTAGTCAAGCAATCGAACAAATACAATCGGCGGCTAACAGAACTTCGGGGTTGAGTGGTCTTGAATCGGGTTATCATGATTTGGATAAGCTCACATCGGGTTGGCAAAACTCCGACCTCATTATCATTGCAGCGCGTCCTGCAATGGGTAAGACTGCATTCGTGTTGTCAATGGCAAAGAATATGGCTGTAAATTACAATACACCTGTGGCGATATTCTCTCTTGAAATGTCAAATCTTCAGCTTGTAAACCGTCTTATTAGTAATACTTGCGAACTTGAAAGTGAAAAAATTAAGAGTGGCCGATTGACCAAACTTGAGTGGGACCAATTGATGTCGCGAGTTAAACACTTGTATAGTGCTCCGTTGTATATTGATGATACTCCATCGTTGTCGGTGTTTGAATTGAGAACCAAAGCACTCCGATTGGTGCGTGAACACCAAGTGAAGTTTATAATCATTGACTACTTGCAGTTGATGAATGCGTCGGGCATGAAATATGGTAGCCGTGAGCAAGAGGTGAGTTTGATTTCTCGTTCATTAAAGCAACTTGCCAAAGAGTTGAATATCCCTATTGTGGCACTATCGCAGTTGAACCGTAGCGTTGAATCGCGTGCCGATGGCAAACGCCCACAATTGTCAGACCTTCGTGAAAGTGGTGCGATTGAGCAAGATGCCGACATGGTGTGCTTTATTCACCGTCCTGAGTATTATAGCCGTTCGGGGCAAGATGCTGAGGGTAATGATATTCGTGGCCTTGCCGAATTTATCGTGGCAAAACACCGTAGTGGTTCGGTTGACGATGTCAAGATGCGTTTTCAAGGTAAATATGCGCGATTTGAAAACTGGTCGGCCGAAACGAATATGTCGGCAACCACAGTGGGCTCACGCTTAAATGAAGCTATGCCGGGAGATGTTCAGTTGGCTCCACCAGCCAACCCATTATCGGGAGGTAATGCCGATTTCTTATCTGAATCAAGTGAAGAGGCAACCCCATTTTAGATAAAAGTTAAAATGAGATACATATAAACATTTGGTTGGGTTAAGGTGTTAATAGGAAAACTAAACATCATAACCTAACCAAATTTTTATGAAGAAATCTATTTTAATGATAGCATTTGCCCTGTGTGGGTTGATTGCTTTCGCTCAAAAGGTTGACAAGAATGAACTTTCTCAACTCAAAACATTCTTGAACCAAACAAATGAAAGAGGGCACACAAATGCTCAAGAACTAAAGATATCCAATCTTAATGCTCCGTCGATGTGGCATGGTGTGACGATTGCTGATGGTCATGTGATTGAAATTGATTGGCGCGATAAAAAACTTGTAGGAACTTTGTCGCTTGTTAATTTTAAGAATTTGACAAAGTTGAATGTGTCGCGAAATGAATTAACATCACTCAATTTGAGCGGTAATAGTGCGCTGACCGAACTTAATGCCTCACATAATGACTTAACGCAGATTGATTTTATGGGTTGCAATGCGTTGGCAAAGGTTGAGATAAACAATAACCGTATAACCGATTTTGAGATATCGGCTGTGCCAATGCTTAAATATCTTAATTGTTCGCACAATTTTATGATTGACTTAGATGTGCGAAATTCCACAACACTTGCGACTCTCTATTGTCAAAATTGCAGGTTAGACAACCTTTATGTAGGGGGTTGTAAGAATCTGGAGACACTTATGTGTGGATATAACCATCTCACATCGTTAAATTTATTGGGAGTTGAAAATTTGCAATATCTAAATGTTGACGATAATAAATTTACCACTATGATTGTGCAAGGATTGCCAGCATTATATGCGTTTTCGTGTATGAATAATCGTTTGACATCGTTGGCAATGCGTGATTGTGGAAATCTTTTAGATTTGTATTGCTCAAATAATGACTTGACAAAACTTGTGGTAATGGATTGTCCTAAACTGACCTATGTTGATTGCTCTTATAACGACTTGACCGACCTTGATTTGTCTAATCAATATCTGCTTGAGAAGTTGATATGTAATAACAATAGTTTGATGACATTGAATGTGTCGTTTGATCAACAGTTGGTATATATTAATTGCCGATTTAATATGTTGTTTGACTTGATAGCTCAAGCGTGTCCCAACCTCAAAATGGTGGCATCAGAAATGAACTATTAATAATGGTATAAAACATCAATGTGAAGTCTTGTGTATAGGGATATGATTGATGTAGGCGTGGCGTGTATGCTACGCCTTTATTTTGAACTATTTTTGTGTTGAGAATTGTCAATTTTTTGAAAACCCATTAAAATGTTGTAATTTTGTAACTTGAAAAGAAAGTGCTCAAAAGATAGTCACTTTAGAAATTACTTTTTTGATGAAAAATATAAGAAACTTTTGTATTATTGCTCACATCGACCACGGTAAATCAACACTCGCTGATAGATTGTTGGAGTTTACCAATACAGTAGAGCAGAAAGATTTGCAAGCCCAAGTTCTTGATGATATGGATCTTGAGCGTGAACGTGGTATTACAATTAAGAGTCATGCAATTCAAATGCAATATGCTCTTAATGGCGAACAATATACACTCAATCTTATTGATACTCCAGGACACGTTGACTTCTCGTATGAGGTGTCGCGCTCGATTGCTGCTTGTGAAGGTGCGTTGTTGATTGTAGATGCATCGCAAGGTATTCAAGCTCAAACAATCTCTAACCTTTACATGGCTATCGACAATGACTTGGAAATAATACCAGTAGTCAATAAGGTCGATCTCGATAGCGCTAAGCCTGAAGAGGTGGAGGACCAAATTATAGATTTGCTCGGTTGTAAACGCGAAGAGATAATTCGTGCAAGTGGCAAAACGGGCATTGGTATTCCCGACATTCTTGAGGCTATTATTGACCGTGTGCCAGCTCCCGAGGGTGATCCTGATGCTCCATTGCAAGCGTTGATTTTTGACTCGGTGTTTAACCCATTCCGTGGTATTATCGCATATTTCAAAATCGTTAATGGTCGTATTCGCAAAAACGATTTTGTGAAATTTGTCGCAACAGGTAAGGAGTATCATGCCGATGAAATAGGGGTGTTGAAACTTGATATGGTTCCTGGACAAGAATTGTCGGCGGGAAATGTAGGATATATTATTTCGGGTATCAAAACCTCAAAAGAGGTGAAAGTGGGTGATACGATTACTCATGTTCAAAATCCTTGTGATGCTGCAATTGATGGATTTGAAGAGGTGAAACCAATGGTGTTTGCTGGTGTATATCCAATCGAAACTGAAGATTATGAAAACTTGCGTGCGTCGCTCGAAAAATTGCAACTTAATGATGCTTCGTTGACATTCCAACCTGAGTCGTCAATGGCTCTTGGTTTCGGTTTCCGTTGTGGATTCCTTGGATTGTTGCACATGGAGATTGTTCAAGAGCGTCTCGGCCGTGAGTTTGATATGGATGTTATCACCACGGTGCCTAACGTGTCGTATCGAGTATATGACAAGAAAGGCGTGATGACTGAGGTGCATAATCCATCGGGATTGCCCGATTTGACTCTTATCGACCATATTGAAGAACCATATATTCGCGCATCGGTAATTACTGCTGCCGATTATATTGGTCCTATTATGACATTATGCCTTGGTAAACGTGGCGAATTGGTGAAACAAGAATACATATCGGGTAATCGTATGGAGATTATCTTTGATATGCCTCTTGGCGAAATCGTGATTGACTTCTACGATAAATTGAAATCAATTTCTAAAGGTTATGCTTCGTTTGACTATCATATTCATGATTTCCGTGAAT
>JAFOYQ010000102.1 GCA_017424575.1 Muribaculaceae bacterium | reverse complement strand
TGCCTCCTCTGTCATCAAATAAAACTTTCGTTAATTTCTAAGTATGGTATTCTTATATTGTTCTTCATAAATCTTTTTTTATTTATAAATATCTCGTATAAGCAAATACACTAATAATCTACTGAAATTCAAAGTGATTTTCATATCAATACACTATTTATTAGTATAAATAAAGATTAAAAAGAAAACATATTAATATATGACAACTTTGCAAAGTAGTTTCTTTATAACCAGTTGAACTAAACGAGATTTAACTGGAGATAAACGAACAGAACCTCTCTCCATAATCATTTTGACCATTTTTATTTCAAAATCCACATCACGTAAAAAAATATTTTGCAGAATAAAAAAAAAGCAGTATCTTTGTGCGCTAATTTTCCGCAATGGGCTCAAATTAAGAAGTGTGCCGTTAGTTTTGACACCTCGCCCAACGGATGTAACCTGTAATTTTATTTTTAACAGATGTACGCAATCGTAGAAATTCAAGGACAACAATTCAAAGCTGAAGCTGGTAAGTTCTTGTATGTTCACTATCTCGGCGAGCAAGTAAAAGAAGGTGACACAGTAGAATTTGATCGTGTTCTCCTCGCTGATGCCGACGGTGCCGTTAAGGTTGGAGCTCCCACCGTAGAAGGAGCAAAAGTAGTTTGCGAGGTAAAACGTCCCCTCGTAAAAGGTGAAAAAGTTATCGTCTTCAAGAAAAAAAGACGTAAAGGTTACCGCCGCAAAAACGGTCACCGTCAATCTTTCACCAAAGTAGTGATTAAAGACATAGTTGCATAACCCTCTAAAATCTTAAGAAAATGGCACATAAGAAAGGTGTAGGTAGTTCTAAGAACGGACGCGAATCGGAAAGCAAACGACTCGGCGTTAAGATTTTCGGTGGTCAATATGCTAAAGCTGGCAACATCATCAAACGTCAACGTGGTACTGTTCACCACCCAGGTTTGAATGTTGGTATGGGTAAAGATCACACTCTTTATGCTCTTGTTGACGGAACTGTACTCTTTACCGAAGGTAAAAATGGTCGTCGTTTCATCAACGTAACTCCTGCTGAAGCATAAGCGACCAGCTTAATTTCAGACAAATCACAAAAGGCGACTTCATGAAATATTGAAGACGCCTTTTTGATTTAATAACACATTTTTCAACCACAATAACAATAAATCAATAGCATGAAACTTTTTTATACTATGGCAATAACCATTGCCACACTAACAGCACTCTCAACCCAAGCCGTAACTCCCTCTCTCAAAATCATTCAAGGCAATAAGGAGACCACTTCACGCGCTCAACACAACATCGTTGCCACCACCGAACCGGGCAATCGCGCATTCATCAACGGCAAAGAGGTAAAAGTATATTCCACAGGTGCATTTGCCGACGACATCACTCTTAACGAGGGGAACAATATCATAACAATTGCTACTCAAAATGATTCAGAAACCACATCGCAAGAGGTTACAGTCAATTACTCTGCACCTAAGGCTACAAATGCTCCAAACACAACTCAACCCATCCCCTCTGCTCGACCTATTACTCCTGCGCTAAATATCAAAACTCTCCCTGGAGCCTATCTCCAATATGGCAATGGAGATGACCGACTCGGTGGTACAAAAATGGGATTTATAGATGACGATATCGCATTAAAAGCAGTAAGCGAAACCGATAATTTGTATCTCGTGCAACTCTCACGCAACAAAGTGGCTTACATTCCCAAGAGCCTCACAACTCAAACATTTGAACGTGCCAATACCGACAATTCAGGCAGTTGGTCTATCGCTCAATCAGGCAACACCGACCGTATTTCTATCACACTCCCCTCTCGTCACCCATATCATTCGTGGACTCAACTCGACCCCACAACAATATGCATAGACATATTTGGGGTAACCAACAATAGCAACTGGATTACACAACGAGGTGACCTCAAAATGATTAAACACATCGAGTGGCAACAAGTTGACTGCGACATTCTCCGTGCCGTAATCAAACTTAAAGATGAATATTCATGGGGATATTCCATTGGCTACGAGGGAAACAATCTTGTAATAAACGTAAAACATCGTCCCTCGCTTCATCTCAAAGACCTCACAATAGGCCTTGATGCCGGACATGGAGGCAAATATCCTGGAGCCATTGGAGCATCGGGACTAAAAGAAAGTTTCGTAAACCTCGACATCGTGCTACGTATCAAGCAACTTCTTGAGAAGAAAGGTGCCAAAGTAATCCTCTCGCGCGACAGTGACGTTGATATATCTATGAGCGACCGCAAAAAGATTTTTGTCGATAGCAACGTTGACCTCATGATGTCGGTACACAACAATGCAGGTGGTTCACCAATAAATGAGATGGGCACAAGCACCTACTACAAGAGCATAGCCAATCGCGACCTTGCACAATGTGTGCTCTCACGCATGCTCGATCTCAATCTTCGCAACTTTGGGTTGACTGGCAACTTCAACTTCTCGCTCAACGCACCCACCGAGTACCCCAACCTACTTCTCGAAGCCTTATTTATGAGCAGCCTACCCGAAGAAGAGATGCTTGCAAACCCCAAATTTCGCCAACGCATTGCCGAACAAGCTGTCAAAGGAATCGAGGATTACCTCAAACTCGTAAAGCAATCAACAAAGAGATAAACTCAATCTATAATTCTCAACACTATAAGAGGGTGTGTCAAAATTTTGACTCGCCTTCTTATTTTTTACCCCCCACAGGCTCTTTTCTTTTTTGAAGCACCACTTTTTGTTAAAATTGTGTTAAATTTCAGAACCTATTTGTTTTAGTCAAAACAAATATACTACATTTGCAGTGTACTAATATACTAATACACCAACACAACATGATTGAAGTAAAAAATTTAACCTTTAGTTACAGTCGCAAGAAGGCGCCTGTACTCAATGATTTTTCAATTGCAATTGAAAAAGGGAAAGTCAGTGGGTTGCTCGGCAAAAATGGGGCTGGCAAATCAACTTTGCTCTACCTCATCGCAGGATTATTAACACCCAATGAAGGGGAAGTATTATTCAATGGCATTAACACACGTCGCCGTCATCCCAACACACTACAAGAAATCTTTATTGTACCCGAAGAGTTTGATTTACCATCAATACCTCTCTTAGAGTTCATAAAGACCAATGCTCCACTTTATCCCCGATTTAGCGTCGACGACATGGCTCACTATCTCCAACTATTTGACATGAGTATCGACACCGACCTCGGAGCACTCTCAATGGGACAAAAGAAAAAAGTGTATATGGCATTTGCCCTTGCCACCAATACCACTTTGCTTCTTATGGATGAGCCCACTAATGGTCTCGACATCCCAGGCAAAAGTCAATTTCGCAAACTCATTGCAGCGAGTATGAACGACGACCGCAATATCATTATTTCTACACACCAAGTGCGTGACATAGACCAACTCCTCGACCACATCATTATAATTAATAACAACGAGGTTCTGCTCAATCACAGCACCTACGAGATTACTCAAAAACTCGTATTTATGAACACCGACACTCGACAAGCATCAGCCGAAGCATTATATGCTCAAACTTCAGCATTTGGATGTTCAGTAATCCTACCCAACAATAATGATATTGAAAGCGAGCTCAATCTCGAAACTTTATTCAATTTCGCCACCGAGAACCCCGACGCAATAAACAACATCTTTAACCCATCACAATCATGAAATCTTTATCAAACTACATATCACTCCCTCGCATCTCTCACCTCTTAAAAAAAGAATTATACGAGAAACGCAAAACATTAATTCTACGCAGTGTGATACTTATTGCAATTTTATCCACTGCAACACTCTTCATCGGGCAGGAGAATAGTTGGCGTTACGACAATATTGCCGATTCAATAAATCGCGACATCAACAACACCTACATCCCCAACTCATACGAATTATCGTATGACCCACATATCAAAAGCCATGGAGTGCCTACCGATCGTGCCATTAATGACACAATCATATTCTTTATGTTTGCCTTCCCTATCACAATGGCATTAGGCGCTTCATTTGCCTTTGAGAGTATGGCATCAAAAAGGAAGAAGATTGCATTTCTAATGACCCCAGCAACAACCCTCGAGAAGTATATCACTCAATTCGTCATATACACATTTGGGATTGCCGTGCTGTTCTTCGTGAGTTGCTTCATTGCCGAATTGGTTAGATATCTCGTATTTTCAGCCATCTATCCTGGCTATGGTATTATTCAAATGATATCGGTAGATGACATTCTCGATTTCATAAGACATCGCTCAATGCCAATCTGCACCTATCTCATGGGGACCTCTCTTGCATCAGCATTATTCTTCCTCGGGAGCGCAATATGGCCACGATTGTCGTTTATCAAGACATTTGGAGTATTATCTGCAATATTCTTTTCTAACCTCTTTTTAGGCATGGCAATTTATAGTTTTCCATGCATTTTTGAATCGGCTTTAGGCGAAGAGGACTTAATATTCAATTTCGTCAACTCCACTTTCATCATCATAAGCATCTTCTGTTTCACAATGGCATACTTCCGTCTTCGCGAATCAGAAATTATTCAACGAATGTAACCCCTTACGCATATGAATTTTCAAGAGAATAAACCGATTTTTCAACAATTGGCCGACCGCATTTGCGAAGAAATCTTGCTCGATCACTACTGCGCCTACGAGCGTATACCCTCTGTGAGAGAATATGCTGCATCGGTAGAGGTCAATGCCAATACTGTAATGCGCACCTACGACCAACTTCAATCCATTGGAATCATCTACAACCGTCGTGGCATTGGCTATTTCGTCAGTCCTGGCGCCAAAGAATTAATACTCGATATGAAACAAAAAACATTCCTCAACAACGAGATAGAATATTTCTTTCGTCAACTCCTCACCCTCGGCATTGATAGCCAAAAGTTGACCAAACTTTACGACGAATATTGTAACAACCACAAAACTCCCGAAAAATGAAAACTACTTCTAAAATATTAATCGCATTTGTCGCTCTCACTTGGGTGTGCACAATCATCCTCTTTGGGATTGAACACGAAAAGTCGCAAAAAAATAGTTCAAATAATGACATCTATATCACTGCAATCGACAGTTCTTTCACATCTATTTCTCCCAACATCAAGGTGCTACAGATAGATAAAACTGGGAACAATTGGTGGGGAGATATTAGAATTACACCTACCTATAGCAAAACCAATGCATCGGTTTCTATACCCGATTATCTCTTAAATTACGTAAATATAAAACAACAAAACGATACCACTATTCTAACATTAAACATCCCCTACGAAAATTTTGACGACAAACTAAACGAGCATGCTAATATTTATATATATGTCGACTCAATTTCTTGCATCGACAGCAAAGCAGATTTCAATATTATTATGCACGATTACACATTCGACTCATTCACAAACAATGGCCACCGAGTAACCTTCAATAACTGCAAGATAAACAAACTAATAATGGATAAAGATTCCCGTTCAACGTTTACAAACACCCCAGTCAAAGAACTCATCATCTCCAACGATAATGAAGATGATTGGTCAATCTCAACCCATCTCGGCACCTACTATTAAACTCTATTAGATACAGCACGAGCTATACCAGATGGCATAGCTCGTGCTTTTTATCTATACACTCCACAATAGAAGTGTATTATATCTTATGATTTATAACCATGCTGCTGTGTCGGGTTCGCATGCTGCGGGAGCTTCTTCTCATTCACCTTCAAAGTCTCCCTCTACTTCAGGACCATTCACTAATTGTATGCTTGATTCATCAATTACCCAACCTTTATCTAAATAATATGTCAAAGAAACTTTATACAACATTTTTTGACCATCCTCTACAGAAGCCTTGATTCTACCCATATCGGTAACATCTACTGTTTCAACAATCACTTCTGCGGTAGCTTTGCTAATACCATTTTCTTCTTTTGTAATTTGAATTTTACGAGCCTTCACTGCTTCAACTTTATATGCCAAGAGTGTTTTATATTCAAATTCAGCAGTAAACGCTTTGTATTTCTTATATTGTTCGGCATCGATGCGTTCAACCTTTGAATCTTCTTCCTCCACTACTACTTCGTCTTGTACACAAGAATCAGCCTCCTCTACCTTTTTCTCTTTCTTGATGAAAGGATTTTCGATATAAGGCCATTCTTCTGTCAAATCGGCTTTGTTCCAAGCATATTCTGCAGGGTCAAATTCGGGTTGCTTCATATCCTTATCCCCCTCAGGAGTTGGAAACTCTTCAATAACGAGTTTTTTACCCTTGTCGGTCAATGCCACTGTTACGATATAATGGTCTTCAAAATCATAAGATTCTTTTTTATCCCAATATGATTTTTCCACTGGATAAGAATACCAACCCCATGATTCGTATGCTGTATAAGTGCGTTTCACATTTTTGAATGATTTTTCCCACCAAGCAAGGCGTTCTACATCATAGGTAATCAAGCCTGCTGCTTCAAGTTGACGCAACGCAAATCTTTCACCTTCGTCATTACATTCATATTTCCCTACGCAAACAGGAGCAACAGCCATATTAGTCACTTGTTCTTCAATCACACGATTATACTCTTTAGTGATATCGCGACTTGAAATTTCGTCGGGGCTGTGGAATGTACACGATGTTAACACACTCACTGCAGCAAATACTGCTAACATTGAATAAACTTTTAATTTTCTCATGATATCAAAATTTAATAAATATTTAACTTCCTCCACAAATGTATAAAATAGTTAATTAAAATACAAATATTTATTCACATTTTTCTGATGAGTCAACTTTGCTCAGTGTTTATTTCATGAAGAATCCAAATAGAAACGCAACGTTTTTGATAATATTCGAGTCTAATAATATTATGAAAAACACCACGGGATTGCCAAGCGGCTGGGGCGCATAGCCCCAAAGAGCGTACTACAGCAATGCAAAAATAAAAAAAGGAGGCCGAAGTCTCCCAACGATTAATTAACTTTGTATTGCAATGTCAAATCAACTAATCGAGGCACAAAGATACGAAATCTATCTTGGTCTCAAAAGGAAATGAAGTAAAACTCGTATCGCCAACGAGATTGGAGTATCAAAATCAACAGTAAGTAGAGAGATTAAACGAAATTCCAAACAAGATGGCGAATACGTTTGGAGTATTGCGCAAGCAAAGTGCAATTCTCGCAAACATGGTCTTAAAGGCAACCATCGCAAGTCAGATGAATTGTGGTGGCGAATAGAGCAGATGATAATCGAAAAAGGTTGGTTTCCGGCACAAATTGTCGGGGTTCTCAAGAAAGAAGGTATTCACATCTGTAAGCAGACCATATACAAACATGTCCATGCCGATGCTACAGGCAAACTGGCCTCACATATGCCTCACGAGTTGAAATACACAAAGAGACACAAGGTTTTACGTCCTACCAAAGCGACGAACATAGCCAATCGCACCAGTATCCATTCTCGCCCCATAGAGGCCGATGGAAAGCGTTTTGGAGATTGGGAGATGGACACAATCGTGGATTCTTTCGGACATGCAATCCTTACTTTGACCGAAAGATCAACAAACTTTCTGCTTATGGCAAAATTGCCTGAGGGGAGGAAAGCTCTCCCAACAGCAAAAACAGTTATCAGATTACTTTATCCGTACAAAAACAGCGTGAAGACAATCACAACAAATAACGGCTGTGAGTTCGCTGCTCATCTTGAAATAACAAAGAAGCTTAGTTCTAAAGATTCTGATAAAGTTATTGTTTATTTTGCAGATTCGTACTGCTCTTGGCAAAAAAGTGTAATTGAAAATGCCAACAAATTAATCAGAAAATACATTCCTAAAAAAGCTAATTTCATCAACTTCTCTGACAGAAAAATCATGGAGATTCAGATGAAACTAAATCGAAGACCAAGAGAGAAATTAGATTTTGACACACCTAAAAATCGGTTTTTCTCAAACTTTAACTAATTTTGCATTTGCTGCTGGACTCTACAGTTTGGAGTTTCTCGCACAACTTTTTTCAACTTTTTTTCTAAATATGTTGATTATAAGCAAATAAATTCGTACCTTTGCAGTCCGATTATGTCCAATTAATAACCCGACACAACGATTTGTTGATGCTTCTGGCCGAGCGTCAGCTTTTCTGCGGTCAATTTATTTAACTATTAATCAAAGATTTAAACGTGGATACTTTAAGTTACAAAACCGTATCACCTAACGCTCAAAGCGTAAATCGCGAATGGGTTGTTATCGATGCAACTGACCAAGTTCTTGGTCGTCTTTGCGCTAAAGTTGCGAAAATTCTTCGCGGCAAGCACAAACCTACATATTCTCCTAACGTAGAATGTGGCGACAATGTAATCATCATCAATGCTGAAAAAGTAGTTCTTACTGGCAAAAAGATGACTGATAAAACTTACCTCCGTTACACTGGCTATCCTGGTGGTCAACGCGAAGCTACTCCTGAAATTCTTATCAAAAAGTCTTTCAACAAACACATCAAACCTGGATACCACCCATTGTATCTCCAAGTGATGAAAGGTATGCTTCCTAAAAATCGTCTTGGTCGTCGCATCATCGGCAACCTTCACGTGTATAATGGACCTGAGCATCCACATGCAGCTCAAAATCCAAAAGTTATTGACATCAACACAATTAAATAATTGAAGTATGGAAACAGTTAACGCAGTAGGCCGTCGTAAAGCAGCCATCGCACGAGTAATCGTTAAAGAAGGTAATGGTACTATCACCATTAACAAACGCCCTCTCGAAGTATATTTCCCTTCTTCTATACTTCAATTCATCGTTAAACAACCACTTTCAACTCTTGACGTTGTTGAAAAATATGACATCAAAGTAAACCTTGATGGTGGTGGTTACAAAGGTCAAGCAGAAGCTCTTCGTCTTGCTATCGCTCGCGCCCTTGTAAAAATTAATCCAGAAGACAAGCCAGCTCTTCGCGCTGAAGGTTTCATGACTCGCGACCCACGCTCTGTAGAACGCAAGAAACCAGGTCAACCAAAAGCTCGCAAACGCTTCCAATTCTCAAAACGTTAATATTTTTGGTGCGTTATTCACACCATTATATTATAGAGTGTTTAGTATCTAAATCTTTGAGATGGACACGTTCCCTACTCATTGATTGTAATTATTAAGAACGTAAACAAGATTATTAAAAAAATGTCAACTCCAACATTTGAACAACTTCTCGAAGCAGGTTGCCATTTCGGTCACCTTAAAAGAAAATGGAATCCTGCTATGGCTCCTTACATCTTCATGGAGCGCAATGGTATCCACATTATCGACCTCTACAAGACTGTAGCTAAAGTTGAAGAAGCTGCTGCAGCTCTTAAGAGCATAGCTAAATCAGGCAAAAAAGTGCTTTTCGTTGCCACTAAAAAGCAAGCTAAGCAAGTTATTGCTGATAAAGCAACATCAGTAGGCATGCCCTACGTAATCGAACGTTGGCCAGGTGGTATGCTCACCAACTTCCCAACTATCCGCAAGGCTGTTAAAAAGATGACTGCTATCGACAAAATGATTAAAGATGGTACTTTTGACAACCTTTCAAAACGCGAAAAACTTCAAGTAACTCGTCAACGCGCTAAACTCGAAAAGACTCTCGGCTCAATCGCTGACCTCAACCGTCTCCCAGCTGCTCTTTTCGTAGTAGACGTATTGAAAGAACGCATCGCTGTTGCTGAAGCAAATCGTCTTGGTATCCCTGTATTTGCAATGGTTGATACTAACTCTGATCCTTCAAACGTAGATTTCGTTATCCCAGCTAACGACGACGCTTCTAAATCAATCGAAATCATCCTCGACACTGTATGCTCTGCAATGGCTGAAGGTATCGAAGAACGCAAAGCTGAAAAAGTTGATACAGTTGCTGCTGGCGAAGGTGAAGCTGCTCCTGCTGCTCCAAAACGCCAACGCCGTCGCATCAGCAAAGCTACTGAAGAAGCTGAAGCTGAAGCATAATTAACTTATTATTAATTGACTTAAACTATATCACAGATATGGCAGTTACAATGGCAGAAATCAGCAAACTTCGTCAAATGACAGGTGCTGGTATGATGGATTGCAAAAAAGCTTTGGCTGAAGCTGAAAACGACATGGACAAAGCTATTGAAATCCTTCGCAAAAAAGGTCAAGCTGTTGCAGCTAAACGCGAAGACCGCAATGCAGCTGAAGGTTGCGTTCTTGGTCAATCAACTGGCGAATACGCTGCAGTAGTAGCTCTTAATTGCGAAACTGACTTCGTTGCTAAAAACGCAGGTTTCGTTAACCTTACTAAATCAATCCTCGCTGCAGCTGTTGAAGCTAAAGCTAAGAGCCTTGACGAAGTAAAAGCTCTCGAAATCAATGGTCAAAAAATCGCTGACCTCATCGTTGATGAATCAGGTAAGACTGGCGAAAAAATGGAACTCGGCGCATTTGAATACGTTGAAGCTCCTGCAACTGTTGCTTACAACCACTTCGGTAACAAACTCGCTACTCTCGTAGCATTCAATAAAGCTGGCATCGCTGAACAAGTTTACAAAAACGTAGCAATGCAAGTAGCTGCAATGAATCCTATCGCAGTTGACGAATGTGATGTTGCTGAAGAAGTTAAAGAAAAAGAAATCGCTGTAGCTATCGAAAAAACTAAAGCTGAACAAGTACAAAAAGCAGTTGATGCAGCATTGAAAAAAGCTGGTATCAATCCTGCTCACGTTGACTCAGAAGACCACATGGAAAGCAACAAAGCTAAAGGTTGGATCACTGAAGAAGACGTTGTTAAAGCTAAAGAAATCATCGCTACTGTTTCAGCAGAAAAAGCTGCAAACCTTCCTGAAGCAATGATTCAAAACATCGCTAAAGGTCGTCTTGGCAAATTCTTGAAAGAAGTTTGCTTGTTGAACCAAGACGATGTTACAAGCGAAGACAAAAAGACTGTACGCGAATCATTGAAAGCTGTTGACGCTGAATTGAGCGTTGTAGCATTCAAACGCGTTAATCTTAACGTAGACTAATCTCGTAGTCATAACATCTCAACATAGAGAGAGCCGACAACCTTGTGTTGCCGGCTTTTTCATTTTTTACAAACATTTATATCGCTCTTTGTGATGTATTTTATTTTTTAATAAAAAAAATCACTAACTTTGCATACACAACATCAGCCAGAGGGCTGCTGTTACATACATAATAAGACGTTTACCAAGCACATCTTCTGCTCTTCGAATCTCGCAAATTCAATGCTACAAGAAGTTATAGCAACAGGCAAATGTCTACAAAGGGTGTATATCCTTATGTGTAATAATCTAACACATACACGATACGCAACCTGGCGTAGGCTTACTGATTGTTTATCCTTGTAGCAAGGCAATGCGAGAGCCCGAAGTGCAGGATTGCAAAAGTACAGATTCCTGCGCCTTTTTATTTTTTTACAACCAATAAGGGGAATCTATTGGCTTAAAGGAGTAAGTTCAACATGACTCCAATAGGAGAACTAATACGAATTGAATTCTTAAAACAAGAACGAAGTGTTGCGTGGTTTGCGCGCAAATTAGCATGTGACCGCACTAACATTTATCGCATCTTTGAAAAGCAGAGCATTGACACCGAGCAATTAAAACGGATTTCAATTATCCTTAATCACAATTTTCTCGCCGACATTGCCAATGATGTTGACGACAAATTATCTGTGAAAAATTCACAACAATAGCGTGACATTTACGCAACACTCTGAGAACGCTTAAAATTTTAATAGTACGTATCTTTGTTAAAATGTTTAACACAAATAAATTCTAACAAAATGAAACAGATTAAATTTTTAAGCATGCTTCTTATAGCATTAACAATGTGCATCAACTTCACTTCATGTAGCGACGAACCCGACACATGGCCCGATAACCCAGCAAAAGCAATCGCTGGCACATACGTTGGTGATGGCAAAATCTCATACCTTGACGTATATGATGTTGAAACATGGAGAGGCATGAAGATTGACGTTAATCGTTCATCAAATGAATATGTAACTCTCACTTTAAGATTTGCTACTGGCGAAACAATCTTATCAGCCGACAGAGCTTACCAAGTAATTGAAACAAAAACTGGATATATTCTCAAAGATGCTGATGCGACCAACGTAGTTATTGAAATTACTAAAAAGGGAGAAATGTATTACAAAAACCCTAACATTAGCGTAAGTGGCGAAAACGGATATGTAATTACATTTAACGGAAAACGTGAATAAAAACGCCAATAAATAGCAATAAGGAGGTGTGTCAAGTCAAATGACACACCTCTTTTTTTACCATCGCTTTCATAAAATTATTATTAGTGTCCGATGTAAGTTTTCAAAAATAAATGCGTGCGAAGCACGAGAGCGAAGCGATATGAGTAACTGGGGGTAGAGAGCAAAGCCCAATACCCTCGGTTGTCGCATCTACACTATATGCGTCTGGCAGACTCGAAAAATTAGCACGTAATCATCACTTATTGTTGATATAACCCCAAAGGCAGCATTTTTCAGAGTGGTTTAATTCGCTATCTAGCGATTATTACATGTCGCATTGCACGTTTTCCTCTCCAATTTACTACTTAGCCTTTTTATATTTTAATTCCCCCATAAAGCAAAAGCGAACAACCCTAATTGGATTGTTCGCCTTTATGCTTTTAAGTAATTAAGAGATATATCTTATTTTACTTTTGCGTTAAGTTCAGCACCAGCTTTGAATTTTACTGCTTTGCTAGCTGCGATTTCGATTTTTTCTTTAGTGCGTGGGTTGATACCAGTGCGAGCACCTCTTTCTGCTACTGAGAAAGTACCGAAACCAAGAAGAGCAACTTTATCGTTTGCTGCGAGAGCACCACCGATAGCTTCGATTGCTGCGTCTAATGCATTTTT
This sequence comes from Muribaculaceae bacterium, assembly GCA_017424575.1. GTDB lineage: Bacteria > Bacteroidota > Bacteroidia > Bacteroidales > Muribaculaceae > RGIG4079. Next base: position 6,732 of record JAFOYQ010000102.1, on the reverse strand, counting down.
AGCTTGAGCTTTTGAAAGATTTGCTTTTTCAGCAATTGCATTGATAAGTTCTGTTTTATTCATAATAATTTGTTGTTAATTAGATTTGTATGGTATATCTGATTGCAAAAATAGTGTAAAATTCTGAAAAACAAAAAAAAATAGCAAAAAAAACACATAAATTTCACCAAATACCCATTATCTCCCTAAATATCAACTTTTTTTCGCTAAATTTGTAGTCATAATAAAAGACTTAAAGTGTCATTTCTTTTATTTTTCAACGTTATTAGTTAATTATATCTCTGATTATTTTAAGATTAGCATGCTTAACAACTCTATATTTAGTCAAATGCCCCCTGTTACCAAAAATCTCATTATTATTAATGTGATTATATTTTTGGCATCGACTTTATTCCCTCAAATTGGAGAATCGCTCGACCTATATTGCGGGCTACATTATATTCTCTCCGACAATTTCATCGCCACACAACTTATAACCTACCAATTTATGCATGGTAGTTTCACACATCTTTTCTTCAACATGTTCACATTATTTATGTTTGGCATGATTATAGAAAGCGTATTTGGAGCAAAACGATTTATCCTCTATTATCTCACTTGTGGCATAGGAGCAGGGATTATTCAAGAAATTGCATATTATGTAGATATTCAAATGCTCTTGCAAGAGAATATCGATCGCATTATGCCAATGGTAAATGAGTCGGCCGAAGCAATTCGCAACCAACTTATGCACGACCCAACTTATACCCACCTTATCAATAGTCTCCTTACCGTTGGAGCCTCTGGTGCAGTATATGGCATATTGTTAGCATTCGGTATATTTTTCCCAAATCGCCAGATGTATATCATGTTTATTCCCTATCCTATAAAAGCCAAATGGGTAATCATTGGATATGCTGTGCTTGAACTCACTCTTGGTTTAGGCAATGCACAAACTGGCGTGGCTCACTTTGCACACCTCGGTGGTATGATTTTCGGGCTTCTATTAATCATATATTGGATAAAAACTGGAGTAATTCGCAAAAATGACAACTACTAATAATAAAATATTCTCCTATTGGAAATCGGCATCATGGCTATTGAGGATTGTGTATGTTAATATCGCAATCTTCTTAGTGCTACGCATTGGTGCTGTTGTTGCTTTTTTCATAGGAGCCGACAATTATAGTTGGGCACGCTACCTCGAATGTCCATCATCATTGGCAATTCTTGCTCAGCAACCATGGGCAATCTTTACATATATGTTTGCACAGTTTGATGTGCTACATATTTTGTTCAACATGCTATGGTTATATGGATTTGGACGACTTTTCTTGGAGTTCAACTCCCAAAAGCAGCTATTGGCCCTCTACATCTATGGTGGTCTATTGGGTGCAATTGTATTTATGCTTGGATACAACTATCTCCCAGCATTTGATTCACATCATGGTTGGCTCATTGGCTCATCAGCCTCAGCCATTGCTATTGTCATCGCCACAGCAATCCTCAACCCCGAGCACAAGGTAGGGCTGTTCTTTATTGGTCAAATCTCATTAAAGTGGATTGCCATCATCACACTTGCCATATTTTTCCTCGGGCTATCGGGTGAAAATTCAGGTGGACACATGGCTCACTTTGGTGGTGCTCTTGCGGGAGCTCTTTATGGAGTTATGCTTCGCCGTGGCACCGATATAACTCGTCCATTCAATAAACTTCTCGATTTCTTCGCAAACACCTACGTTGCTATCAAAAGCTTTAAGCTCCCTAAATTCACAAAAAAGAGTGCTCCTAAGGCTAAAAAATGGGATAAAACTAAATCCTCTACAACCAACAGCAACAATACCACAACTAAGGCTACAGCGTCACCCGAAGACCAAGCCGAACTCGATAAAATTCTCGACAAAATCAAAAAATCGGGATACACAGCCCTCACGAGCGAAGAGAAACAACGACTCTTTGACGTGAGCAAACGCATTAAATGACATACAACTGCTCTATATGACTAAAATAAAACAAATATTATCATATATCGTTTTAGCCATCACTATTTTTGTGGCGCTGGGGACACTTGCTGCTGCACATGCTGGCAGTATCAGCCCCATTGACTCAAAAATTGCGCCGTTGCTATGCATGACCTTCCCCTATTGGGTAATTGCGTCATTGGCTGTAATAGTGATATCATACTTTGTAAAAAAGAGATACTCGCTTATTCCACTCATGGCTTTAGTAATTTGCTGGAAATCAATTTTGCTTATATGCCCAGTAAATATATTCTCTTCACACAACAGCAATGGGAGCAATTCGTTTACCCTTTTGTGTTACAACGCGTATAACTTTAGAGTATTTGACAACAATCACCCCGACGATGATTCAAATGCTACGCTCAACTATATCGCAGCAACCGATGCCGACATCGTGTGTCTGCAAGAGTGTGAATACCTATCACCCATCCCTGGCTGGCATGTATATAAAAAACAGGTCAACGAAATCAAAGAGCAATATCCCTATCGCGTTATCGGCGTTGAGCATGGGCAATCGATATTCTCAAAATACCCAGTAAAAGAGATATGCCAAGAGGGCTATTTTTCACACTTTGTCGTAGATATGCCCAATGGAAACAGCATCGACATCATTGATGTGCATTTGAAATCAATCTCCCTCACCGCCAACGACAAGCAACAATATAACGAAGCGCTTACCGATATCGTAAATAATCCAAATTCAGAGGAATTATCTTCACTCAAAAACATTATGAAGAAAATTTCAAATGCTGCAAAAAAACGCGCATTGCAAGCCAACAAACTAAGTCAATATATAGAATCGATAGACAATGACAATATTATAGTGTGTGGCGACTTTAACGACGTACCTGGATGTTACGCTATCAATACCATTGCCGACGATGATTTTGACGATGCTTATGCCGAATGTGGTTTTGGCCCAATGAACACTTACCACGGCAACAATATCAACTTTCGCATCGACCATGTGCTATACAAAGGCGATTTTGAAGCTGTTTCGTTCACTCGCGGGAACGTAACATATAGCGATCACTACCCTCTATTCGTACGATTTAATTGGGACAACGACTAAACTCATCAAATAACGCAATAATTACAAATCAATTAATACATTTCAAGTTATGAAGAAACATTTATTAACCCTCGCAGCATGCGCATGTATGACAGCTGCATTAACACAGTCATGCTCTATGCAAGAAACTAGCGACAACCCATTCTTGGCAGAGTACACTACCGAGTTTGAAATCCCTCCATTTGACTCTATCAAAGTTGAGCACTACCTACCTGCTTTAGAAGTTGGTATCGCTGAGCAAAACAAAGAAATCGAGGCTATCATCAACAATTCAGAAGCACCTACTTTTGAAAACACTATTCTCGCCCTCGACAACTCTGGCGAAACTATCAACAAAGTAGCATACGTATTCTATGCTCTCACTGAGTCTCTATCGTCTGACGAGCTCCAAAAAGTTGACGAAGAGTTCACCCCACTTTTAACAAAACACAGCGATGAAATTTCAATGAACGATAAACTCTTTGAACGCATCAAAGCTGTATATGACGACCGTGCTAACCACGAATATACTACTGCACAACTTCGCCTCATCGAAGACAAATACAAATCATTCACTCGCAATGGTGCTCTTCTCGATGCTGAAAAGAAAGAAGAATTGAAAAAAATCAACACCGAACTCGCTGGTCTTTACCTTCAATTCAACAAAAATCTCTTGAACTCAACCAACGCATTTGAACTCGTTGTTGCTCCTCAAGATTCAATCAAGCTTGGTGGTCTTCCTGCATCAAGCATCGCTGTTGCTGCTGAAGAAGCCAAAAACCGCGGCAAAGAAGGTTGGGTATTCACTCTCCACGCTCCAAGCCGTTTGCCATTGTTGCAATATGCGCAAAACCGCGAATTGCGTCAAAAAATGTATGAAGGTTACATCAACCTCGCTACCGAAGGTGAAAACGACAACCGTCCTGTTATCAACAAAATCATGCAAGCTCGCACTAAGAAGGCTGCTCTTCTTGGCTTTGACAACTTCGCTGCTTACATGACCGACAAAGTAATGGCTAAAACTCCCGAAAATGCTAAAAATCTTCTTATGAAGATTTGGGAACCAGCTATCAAGAAAGTTGATGAAGAGGTTACTGAAATGCAAAACGTAGTAAAAGAAGAAGGTTTCGACTTCGAAATCGCTCCTTGGGACTACTATTACTATGCTGAAAAAGTGCGTCAAAGAAAATACGCTCTCGACGAAGATGAAGTGCGTCAATACTTTGCCGTTGACAACGTAGTAAAAGGTATCTTCACAATGGCTGAACGCCTCTATGGTGTTACATTCCGCGAACTCCCTAACGCTCCTAAATACCACCCTGAGGTGAAAGTTTATGAAGTTCTCGACACTGCAGGCAACCACGTATCGGTATTCATGACCGACTACTTCCCACGTGCATCAAAACGTCAAGGTGCTTGGATGAGCGAATTCAAAGGTTCTTACATCGATGAAAATGGCAACTCTATCCGTCCTATCATCTACAATGTAGGTAACTTCACTAAACCTACTGCCGAAACTCCATCACTCCTCACTCTCGACGAAGTAGAAACTACATTCCACGAATTTGGTCACGGTCTTCACGGCATGTTGACTCGCGCTCAATACCGTTCACAAGCTGGTACTAATGTTGACCGCGACTTTGTAGAACTCCCATCACAAATCCACGAACACTGGGCTCTCGAACCCGAATTGCTCCAATCTTATGCTTTCCACTACAAAACTGGCGAAGTGATGCCTGCCAAACTCATCAAGAAACTTCAAGATGCGTCAACTCACAACCAAGGTTTTGCAACTACCGAGCTTGCTGGTGCTGCACTTCTCGACCTCTATTGGAATTCAACCAACTTTGATAGCGATATCGACGTGGCTGAATTTGAAGCTAAAGTGGCTAAAGAACTCAACATGCCTGAAGAAGTTCAATTCCGTTATCGCAGTACATACTTCAAACACATCTTCGGTAGCGATGGTTATGCTGCTGGTTACTACACTTACCTTTGGGCTGAAGTACTCGATGCCGATGGTTTTGAATTATTCAAAGAAAAAGGCGTATTTGACAAAGCAACTGCCGATGCATTCCGCATCAACGTGCTTGAAGCAGGTGGTAGCGAAGACCCAATGAAATTGTATATCAACTTCCGCGGTCAAGAACCTAACCCCGATGCACTCCTCCGCAACCGCGGCCTCTTGAAATAAGATATTTATACCTAATCATAATTATGGCTACTCAGCATTTGTTGAGTAGCCATTTTTCATATCTACAATTCAATTATCTATGAAAGTTTGCTCTAAAATGAAATAATATGTAAATTTGTGTTGAAATCAAAAATCATTGCCTATGTAAATAATCGACAAAAAAGACATATAAATAAAAAAGCGTAATTGCTTATTATTCTTGCTATCTAGAATCGCCAATTTAAGATGCACACAAGAGTAAAAGTAACGACGCTCACGCTATGGCGTGGGCTTTTACTCGTATATGTGTGCAAAGGTGTTTGGCGATACCAAGATAGCATAAACGAAGTATTTAGTCCACGTTTTTTTATTGTCTATACTCTAAGATTCAGGACTTAACTTAAATGGATAAAATGGATAATGATATAAATTATAAATCCCATTATCTTTGTTAAAATATTAATCTTAAAAAGTTATTTAATTATGGCACTTATTGAATGTAATGAATGTGGAGCACAAGTCTCCGACAAAGCCTCAAAATGTCCCAAATGTGGCAATCCAATGAAAGCAAGTAAAGCAGAACGGGCAAAAACTTTTTTCAAATCAAAATTATTTATTGGCATAATTTGCTCTCTTATTGGATTAGCTGGAATATTGGTGGCATTTTTAGTTGTACACATTCGCCCGGAATATCAGATTGATGGAGATGTCTGGCTTAGTGGCTTTATGACTGATTATTCAAACGCATACGTCTATGAAGCCTATTCTATGTTTCAACATTGGCTATTTGTCATTATTGGGCTCATTTTTTCGTGCATTGCAATGAAAATATTTTTTCCAAATCTAAAGAAAGTATATTTCATAGCTTTTATTGCTTTAGCTATTACTTTTACAGGAGTAAATATTATTAACAAAAAAAATAGCGAAGAAAATCGACTAAAAGACCTACAAGCAGAGCAAAAAGCAATTGAAAGTACTCCAGACTTTGAAATAAAAAAATTAGCATACGAAAAAGAACAAGCCGGCAAAGAATTAATTATACAAACAACAGAAAATTGCACTAAAGTTCAACTCACTAATACTGACCTTACTGATTATTGCAATGCATTAAAAGAATCGTCTATTAAAATTTACCACAAGCATATAGATGAATTAAATGCAAAAGAATATCAAGTAACTTATACAAATAGATATGGCAATCAAGAAAACAGTATAGTTGTTGTATTTTTCAATGGCGAAAAACCTGTTACGTATTTCCTTAAATACATATTACAAACATCTACAGATAAATCTGTATTATTGGCATTATTGCCTTATTTTAACTAAATAATCTGTGGACTATAAACCTCTATTATATAGAAACGCAATAACAAACAACAATTCAAGAGTAGCCATACAAAGTCTAAGAAGGCTAAACTCAGTTTTTATTTCATATACAACAGCTTTTCCATTAATCATTATAAAATCAGCTTTAGATTTTGCAATTGGAACTTCGGTAAGTGCGGTTG
>JAFOYQ010000101.1 GCA_017424575.1 Muribaculaceae bacterium | reverse complement strand
AGGCACATGACCTACTTGTTGCCATTGAGCCATCAACTCTTTCACTTGTTTCACAGCCTCTTCACGAGGAGTATCTTGAGTGATTTCGCCCAATTTCGCGATAATTTCTTTCTTAGCCTTGAGGTTGGCTTGCTCTACTTGACGAGCACTTGATGTTTTCTTTTTCTTTTCTTCGAAGAAATAGTCGCAAGCAGCAAGGAATCGTTTCCACACCACATCGCTATGTTTTTTAGCCACTGCGCCTACCTCTTTCCACTCTTTTTGGAGAGCCACAAACGCATCGGTTGTCTTCTTCCAGTCGGTGCTATCTTTCAAAGCCTCAGCCTTTTCGCAGAGAGCAATTTTCTTTTCGAGATTAGCAGCGAAGTCATCTTTGATATTTTTGAAATATGCAGCTTTCATTTCAAAGAATTTGTCGCAAGTTTCGCGGAAACGAGCAAACAATGCATTATTCATTTTCTTTGAAGCGAAGCCCAATTTTTTCCAATCTTCTTGAGCAGCTAGGATAGTTTTTGTCATCTCTTCCCATGCCACATAGCTCTTCAATGATTCAAAGTCGAGAGCCTCAATACGCTCACAAATAGCAGTTTTAGCATCTTCATTTGCTTGTTCACGAGCCTTTCTCTCTTCAAAGAATGCTTGATATTTTTTGTTTACTACAGCCGAAGCATCTTTGAAACGAGTCCATATCTCTTCGCGAATTTCCTTTGCAACAGGTCCCACTTCACGCCATTTGTCATGGAGATCTTGGAGACGTTTGAAAGCTACTACTACATCACCCTCTTGAGCGAGCTTTTCAGCCTCTTCACAAAGGAGTTGTTTTGTATCGAGATTTTTCTTAAAGTCGTAGTCGCGCAACTCTTTGTTTACCTTAAGTTGGTCATAGAACGACTCTACAGCCTCTTGATATTGTTTCCAGAGATTAGTAACTTCAGTTGCTGGCACCTCACCCACTGTTTTGAATTCTTGTTGCAATTCTTTGAATTGAGGGTAAGTTTTATTCACATTATCAGTGTCGGCAGCCAATGCCTTAATCTCTACGATGATTTGTGATTTACGGTCAAAGTTCTTTTGACGTTCAGCCTCTTGCTCAGCGAGCAATGCAGCTTTCTTTTCTTTTATTATGTTGAGAGTTTCTTTGAATTTCTCTTCAACTTCGTCAGTTATAGGAGCAAAAGCACTTGCTTCGTTACCTTTTTCAACAAAAGCTGCTTTTTCTGCCTCTAATTCTGCTTTACGGATAGCGCTAAACTGCTGTTTAATATACCCCACCTCATCGCGACTCACCTCATTTGCTGGTTTTTCAGCAAGAGCAAGCAACGACTCTAAAAGAGATTCTTTCGACTTTTGGGGATGTGCAACTTCAGCTTGAGGTTGTTCTACTGTAGCCTCAACTGTTTCAGCATTCTCTTCACTCACATTTTGAACATTAGTTTGTTCAGCATTCAAGGTTTGGTCCTGTTGTTCTAAGGACTGTTCACGCATTTCCATAATCAAATAAAATTAGTTACGCCACTATACTACACTGTGTGGTCATGGCATTATTAATATCAAGTTCAAATTTATAGAAAATTTTCTAAATAAAACACTTTTATTGGTTAAAATTACATTTTTATATCGATATCGTTACTTTTGAGGACGATACACGAGGGTTGATGTGTGTTGTGGATTGAAGATTTCGCGTGCCACTCGTGCAATATCGTCGGTGGTCACACTTCGATAACGCTCCACTATGCCATTTATATCCTCACCATGCATCTCATGATTGGCAAGCGACTGCGCTTTGGCCATAAAGCCCATGCTTGAGAACAAAAAGTTTGATTCAAAACGATTTATCGTGCGAGTCAACTCATACTCGCTCACATCGCCATCTATCAACTTTTGCGCTTCGCCCATCATTGCCTCAATCGACTTTTCTACCGACGCATCATCTTCGCCCGTCAATTTTGCGTTAAACATCATAAATCCAGGTTCATCGCTACCTATTATCGACGCATCAACCTCGGTAAACAGTCCTGTCTTCATTAATAGGTTACGATAAAATCGCGACGAGCGTCCCGATGCCAAAAGGTCGGTAATAATATCACACTCTATATAGTTTTTCTCGCCATAGGCAGGCATCTTAAACGCCCTCACTACAGCCACCTGTGGCACATTACCCGATGCTTCAGCCCAACGTTCTTCGGTCTGCACAGGTTCTGGTTGATAATTGCGAGGGGATATTTCGCGACGTGGAATGGGGCCAAACCATTTCTCGGCAAGGCGAATGGTTTCTTCAAACGTAATGCTACCCGACACCGACAACACTGCATTATTAGGAGCATAGTGACTATAGAAAAACTCACGCACATCATCTTGCGTTACCTTCTCTATATGCAATATCTCCTTCCCTATCACTGGATAACGATATGGGTGTACTTTATACAACATTGCGCGAAGGTGGTGGCTCATATCACCATACGGACGATTAAGACATGTCTGCTTAAACTCCTCTATTACCACATGGCGTTGCACTTCAAGAGCCTTATCGCTAAAGGCGAGCGCAAGCATGCGATCACTCTCCACCCAGAATGCAGTTTCGGCATTATGTGCAGGCACAATATCATAAAAATTGGTGTAATCATTGCTTGTCCACGCATTGTTCATACCCCCAGCATTCTCGATTGCTCCATCAAAGTCGGGAATGTTTACCGACCCACCAAACATCAAATGCTCAAACAAATGCGCTAGCCCTGTGAGTTCGGGATTTTCATCACGCGCACCCACATCATACATTACGTTTAGTGCCACCATTGCAGTGGCACTATCGTAGTTGTGAACTATTCTCAACCCATTAGGGAGAGTAAACGTGTTATATTCTATCATTCAACAATTGTCATTGATATAATCTTGATATCCTCTTTTGGACGATCTTGAGCACCAGTTGCAGTTGTTTCTATTTTCGCAACCACATCCATACCCTCTACTACTTCACCAAATACGGTGTAAGTACCGTCGAGGTGTGGAGTACCACCCACAGTAGTATAAGCATCGATTTGTGCTTGTGTGAATTTTGCAGGATTTTTAGCAGCTTCGGCTTCGGTCTTTTTTACCAATTCCTCTTGAAGTGCTTGCAATCCAGCTTGGTCGCGATTGCGACGCATAGCCATGATTGTGTCGCGATGTTGCTTTGCAAGGTCGTTGAAGATTGTTTGCATTTGTTGATATTGCAATTGTTTCTCCATTTGAGCGAGTTGACCGGCGTTGTAAACCTTACCAGTCACGATATAGAATTGTGAGCCCGAAGAACGACGATCGGGGTTAACCTCATCACCTTGACGAGCTGCAGCAAGAGCGCCACGTTTGTGGAAATATTGAGGATAGATAATTTCAGCATCAATATCATATCCAGGGCCACCAGTGCCAAGCGATTTACCCGCAGGAGCACCCTTTGACAAGGGATCGCCAGTTTGAATCATAAATTGATTAATCACACGGTGAAACAACACATCTTCATAGAAACCCTCTTTCACGAGTTTGAGGAAGTTATCACGATGTTTTGGTGTTTCACCATAAAGACGGATACGAATATCACCTACCGATGTTTTGATATCCACCAAAGCATCTTTCAAATTTTCTGTTTGATTTTCCATTTTTATATTTTTATTTTCTTTTGCAATTATCATTGATGACACCGACACCACTACCAATGCCACCACTAAAATCATTATTTTCTTCATCGTTGCACTCTTTATTTACATTCCACTTGGATATAGACGCTTATAGATGCGACGGAAATTATCATCTGTGCTCAATTCTTCAACATGTTGAGCATAGTCATCGCCCCATATACCTTGAATTAAATCGGGGAGATAACGATGTTCCCTATCTTTCTCAATTACTGCCGCAATCAACTGCGAAATAAATTCCTTATACCCATCGGCATCAATAGCATAAAGATAACGCGCAGCACTTGCCACAAACTGTCCCGACAAGTCAACAGCAATCATGTTTGCCACCAACCAATCCATATCCTCAAAACATGAATCGATATTATTAGCAATATATTCATAGGTTAAAAGACCATTAGAATCTTTCTCCAATCTTTTCTTTGCACTTTCTTCAATCATATTATTTATATTGTTTATGACACCAATTATTCTAGTATTGCAAAGTTAGCAAATTTCCACAATTCACAATATCAATTTCATTTTTTTCAACCTCTATGCAACTAATTATTAAATTTGCAGTCTTATATAGTGTAACAATTTATTAACCCCTTCATGAAACTAACCGACATAGAGAAACGCTCTCTCTTTGAGCAATGCATCGAGCAGTATAGCACACTGATTAATAAGGTTTGCTATATGTACGCTCCCGACATTGACAACTTCAACGACCTCCGTCAAGAAGTGCTTATCAATGTGTGGCAAGGGATTGAGCATTTTGAAAACCGCTCCAAACTATCCACATGGATATATCGCGTGAGCCTCAACACCTGTATCACATATACCAACAAAGAGCGCAAACACTCCACTCACGACGAACTCACCGACAACATCTACTCCTTTGACGACTCGCAAGAGCATCTTCGTCAACTTAAAGAGATGTATCAACTCATCGACCGTCTCAATAGACTCGACAAGGCACTCATACTCCTCTGGCTCGACGAAGTGCCCTACGATGAAATCGGCACAATTATGGGCATCAGTCGCAACAATGTGGCATCACGATTGCGTCGCGCCAAAGAAAAACTCACATATATGGCTAACTCTTAACTCAATGAATTATGGAACTCGACGAACTAAAAAATAAATGGAAACAACTTGACAACCATGTAAAAAGTCAAGACGAAAAAATACGCCAACTCACCGACCAAGTCATTGCTGGCAAAGTGAAATCACCCCTCACTACCCTACGCCGTCACTGCATCATTGCAGCCATCTTTGTACCATTTTTGGCACCATTCTTCTTTTGGGCATTCAACTTTGTAGGATTGACCTGTGGCGAATCTCAAAAGATACTTCTTTACGCATTGACTTTGCTTTTTGTGGGATTTACATATTTCCGTGAAATATTCTTTGTGATTGAATTAAAGAAAATCAATGTGAGCAAAGACTCTGCCATCGAATCACTGAAACGCACCATCCGTTTTCGCCAACAATATAAATGGGGCGTTACTATCGACCTCCTTATCGGCATTGCGTTTATCACCGTCGCATTTGCATCATTGAATCAAGAATTTATGATGGGAGGAATCATTGGAGGTATTATCGGAGGCTTGGTAGGTGCTAAAATGTGGCGCTTCTACAACCGCACCATCAACGACCTCGAATCCGCCCTCCGCGAATGGGATGTAGAATAGGATATTTTGCAAACACTAAAACAACAAGGGGAGAGCCAAAATTGACTCTCCCCTTCGTTTTGTCTATATCATGCAATTGGGCATTATTTGCGGCGGCGGACTGAACGGGCTGCCGAACTGCTACTGCTTGATTTAACTTTTGATTGTTTTACTTTGCTTTCGCGTTTTGCAGGTTTCTTTGAAGAACGAGAAGAGCGTGATGACGATTTCTTTTCTTCTTTTTCCTCTTTCGCTACCTCTTTCTTTTCAGGGGTTGCTTGTGCTGTTGAGTCGGTTGCTTCTACTTTCTCTTCTTTTGCGCGTTTTGCAATGATTTCTTCACGGTCGGGAACCCAAAGTTTGTCTTCAAATGTGTCAAGACGAGATTGAATGCTGTCTTGCGCATGTTTGAGGGCTTCTTCATTGGGATAAAGTTGCATCATCGACTTGTTTTGGAGGTTGCGAGTCTTGTAGATGTCGCCTTTATACATGTTGAGGAGGAAGAAGTCGTCATAGGTGTATTTTGCGAGATTGTTGTCGTCGCTTGTGAAGATGTATTGTTGTGCCATCCATGGGCGAATGTCTTGGAGTTTCACCCAGAACATTGGATATTTCACTGCTTCGCCACCAAAGTCGCCGCTACGATGAAGCACTGGGCAGATTGCCTCAACACGCACTTTCATTTGGTTGCTGCGTGAATCAAATTCGTAGCGTTCAAGAATGTAATATGACAATACTTCGTTGGCAGGTACATCGCTGTCGTCGATGGTGTATTTAGGATTCTTTTCGGTCGAACCTTTTGCTACATCATACAACACATGGAAGCGATCGAGCATATCTTTCACTTTGATGCGATATTCATCGGTGAAGATTTCACGACCATCGAGATATTCATACGCTTTCAATTGGTTGCTTGTGAGCAATCGCATGATGATGCGGAAGAGGTTTTCTTGGTCTTCGGTTTTCTCTTCGGGGAAGAAGAGAGGTGCGTTGTTTTCGGTAGTAGCGTCGAGTTGACGATATATCACACGCATCCACATCAAGTCGGCCTCGCTTTTAGGTTCTTCTTCATAGAACGATTGCATGCGGTCGGTTACTTGAGCACCTGCTTGCTTGTCGTTGTTGCGTTCATTTCCACGTTTGCGCACCACCTGTGCATCAGCCATCGATGTTGCCAAGCCCACCATTGTCAAGGCGATAATGAAATATTTATTCACAAGTTTCATATCGATATATTATGAAATATAGATTACACGATAATTTATTAGTTTACAATTACTTCAAGTGGTGAAAGGTCGCGAGTGATACCATCGGGTCCTTTTGCTTTTACACGAGATATATAGAAGCGTTTTCCACGAGAGAGTCGCTTGATTTGTTCCTTTTGACGAGCCGAGAAATTAGCACCGTCCGACACTTCTGGCATTGCATTACCCATTGAGTCAAAGAATACTGTTTCGAAACTCAACACAGTAAATGAGATATTAAGCAATCCATCGTCGATAGCAGCACCAAGACCAGGAGCTTGTAATATCAATGTCTTTGCAAATGGTTTGCCTCCGAGATATTTATCGGTATTGCCATTTGCATCTTTGAATGAGATAAATGGTGTTGGGTTAGGCAATTTGCGCACACGGAAAGAGGTTGTGTTCACAGTTTGGCTACGACCATCGATTGTAGCTGTTACGGTTACCACAGCATCCGAACCAACACTTGTAGGACGAGCCACCCAACCCTCTCCACTGCGAGAGAGTGTACCATTGGTCATCGTTGCAGTTACTTGTTGTGTTGGCACACCAGGCACAGAGATACTGATAGGGTTGTCGATACCAGCATAAAGCACATTCATCATTGTTGCGCTCACGGTTGCTGCTGGTTCAATTACAGTATATGATGATTTGAAATCGTGACGAGCCATTGTGCCATCACCACGAGGCACTTCGAGGTAACCCGAATAATCAAATACCCCAGTTTTACCAGCCACAAATTCATACAAACCATTTGTAACTTGTTTGCCTCCAATCACAATTGTGGGGCGTTGAGTTGTATCGACAGCAGCAAGCACCACGCGTGCCGAATATTTGCCTCCACGCATCACGATGCGCGAATCGGGAATTACGAATGCGTTGAGCTCGTTCACACGCACGTCGCCTGCGTCAACATTTGTGAGCAAGTGTGCGAGTGCTTCCCCTTCGGCATAACGAATGTCGTTTTGCAACTTTGCAAGTAGCGTAATCGCTGCCACTACAGGTTGGTTGTCAAATTTTGAACTTTCCCAACTTTGAGTAACGCCATTGCGCACTACATCGTTGGTAGCAAGCACCTCATTTACGTTGAGGCGTTTCACCGAGTCGGTGAGAAGATTTGTGATGTATGTACGATATCCATCAACATTTTCACGCAATGTTGTTCCACGGCGACTGGTTGGAGAAAGCATCACTACAGCAGCAGCTTCAAGGTCGTCGCGACGTTGCACATTTGCCACATCACCATCTTCGCCGTCGGCAGCAACTACAATAAGTTTCTTCAACGAATCAACATATTCATATAGTTGAGAGGTAGCATTACGCACTTCAGTGGCCTTATCATACCACACTTTACCTTTTTCGGGATTCTTTTCGGCAAAAGCCTCAAGAGTGTGATAGATAGCATCGTTGCGTTGCTCAATATTATCATTTGTGCGATTAAGACCCTCTTCCACTTGAGTAAAGCCATCGAGCACGTCGCTCGACACATTAAGTGCAAGCATAGCAGTGAGGACGATATACATCAAGTTTATCATCTTCTGACGTGGCGAAAGTCTTGTTGTATTTTCTGACATCTAAATGACTTATTTTTTCGATTTACGATTCTTAAAAATATCTCTATTTATTCTCAGCCTCTTCACCATCTACTACAGGTGGTTGCATGCCTGGAATGTCGCTCATCATAGGACGATACATATTGATAGTCATCGCTGTAATCATTTTTTCATACACCGAGTTGAGTTGTTGCATGTATCGAGCCATCTTTTCGGTTTCTTCGCAGTAGCGAGCGCTTTGTTGTGAGCTCTTTTCATACATATCACGAATATCCTTGATGCCACGGTTTACACGGTCGATTGAATCGAGTTGTGACGACACGCTCTTCAATTGAATTTCGTAGATAGTATTCAAGCCACCAATATTGCGGTTGAGGTCTTGCATTTGCTCAACATAACCAGTTGAACTTTTAGTGAT
Source organism: Muribaculaceae bacterium (assembly GCA_017424575.1). Lineage (GTDB taxonomy): Bacteria > Bacteroidota > Bacteroidia > Bacteroidales > Muribaculaceae > RGIG4079. Next base: position 1,064 of record JAFOYQ010000101.1, on the reverse strand, counting down.
ATTTTCAGAGTTTTCAGTAATAGCACGGTAAGAATCGAGCAACACATTTGAAACTTGGTTGAGCGATTCGGTTGTTTGACGAAGGGCTACCATTTCTTGGCTTATTGCTGCCATTTGGTCGAGATATTGTTGTGTTGCCGATGTAAGTTCAGCCATACGCGCCAATTGGTCAGATGCAGCAGCCATCTTTGCAATACTTTCTGAGAGCGACAAAGTGTCCTCTTCCGAGAGATTAACGCCCGATGGGATACCAACAGCACTGCGAGCAGCATCGCCACTCACGTTTATATTAACCTCGCCACCAGCATTGCCACCGCCACCATTTATAATGACACCACCATTACCACCAGCGAAATCGGGACGGTCTTCGGGATTTTTTGAATCAAGAACAGGGAACACCTCTTCCCACTTATATTCTTTAGCAGGACGGTCAAATGCTGTGAGGATAAACATCAATACCTCAGTACCCATACCCACCGACAACAATACGTTACCACCAGGGAGGTGTAATATCTTAAACAAAGCACCAAGAATAACGATTGCAGCACCTATACTGTAGGCAAAATTAAATAATCGTTGACCACCTTCCCATTGAAGGAATTTTTCGATGCTATTTTTATATTTTTCTACTTTTCCCATTGTATTATCTAAAAAGTATATATTGATTTCTTTACTATTCCTTATCGCTTATTTTTTTTGCTTTTGACCACGAGCAAAACCAATTTGTGAACGCACGCAACGGAAACCGATGTAAGAGCGTTGCTCATTTTGATATTCCCACATGCGAATATCGCTTCGGATATTGTGAGCCACATCTTTCCACGAACCACCACGCACGATTTTGCGTTTCATCTTATATGGATCTTCTTTTGCAGCATCATAGCGATACTCGGGGTTGAGGTCGCTTGTGAGGCGTCCTACACTTTCGGTATATGCAGTAGATGTCCATTCACTCACGTTACCAGCCATGTCATACAAGCCAAAGTCGTTAGGCGAATAAGTTCCCACTTGCGATGTAATCAATTGTCCATCTTTTATGTAATTACCCTTTTGAGGCTTAAAGT
>JAFOYQ010000100.1 GCA_017424575.1 Muribaculaceae bacterium | reverse complement strand
TATCATCTTTGCCAAAGATGTTATAAAAATACATTCAAAAAGCAATGGTATATTTATTCTAATCTTTGTGCCAACAAAGTTATAATTCCCTTATTTTTTACACTATATTTCTTTCATTTTATCACATTTTACATTTTTTCAACAATATTCCCTCAAAAAAATATAGATTTTCTTGCATAAATGAATATTTATTGCAAAATTTGCACCGTTTTTTACAAAAAATAAGTGATGACTAAGTTTATTTCAATCTATAATACATAATATTACTACCATAATAAATTATATTCATTTTGAAAATCATTAAATATAATATATTAACTTAACATTCAATTTATGAAAAAACTTTACTCTGTATTTATGATGGTATTAATGACTATAGCAATGTCATTTACCGCAAAAGCCGACATTACGGTAACCTTAAAAGTTGATGACGCATCACGTTTAACAGCGTATTATCAATTTTATGACGCAAATTATAACACTCAACAAGTTGACCTTGATTTGACTCAATATACAGGCGAACAAGGTAGCACTTTCACTATTTCTGGTGATTATGGCTATTTATACGTAAATGCGACTTCGGGAAATGTTATCACCTATGCAATGAACGAAACCACTGGCAGTTCAGCTTCAACTGGTAGTTCTACCTATTTTTATATTGGGTCATATGCAGGTGCTGCTCAAACAATCTCTATTAAATCGGCTGATTTAGCTGCATCTCGCACCGCAAGCTGCACTGTTAACATTGATGATGCATCGAAAGTTAACATGAGTTACTATGATGGATCTAAAGTAGAATTAGTAAATGGTGAAAATATTGTTAAGTTTAACCCTGAAACAGAGTCTCAATTCCAAATTTCTCATGTTAACTATGGTGAAACTTTGTTTTCAGTAAAACTTAACGATGTAGCACAAGCTGATTCTTATGGTCGCTACTATGTAACAGTTGCAGATGGCGACAAACTCGACATTGCTGCTAACTTCCCTGTTATTCCTGCTACAATTTCATTCTCTTATGGCGCTAATGAATCAGAAGTGATTGGTTGTCTTTCTGCAAAAGTAAACGGCGTTGATGTTACTGATTTTGATGGCAAACAATTGTCAGTAATGATGGGTGACAAAGTAACTCTCGTTGGTAATACAGATCTTTATAACTTTAACTATGCAATCACAGTAAATGGCGCTTCTCAATATTTCTATGGCAGCTATGAATTTACTGTTACGTCTGAAACTAACACTGTTGAAGTTAATGCAACAAAATACACTTCTTATAATGCTTATATCACTGTAGACGCTCCCGAAAACATTGAAGTTTATCCTGGAACATCAAACACACCTCTTCAATTAACTGCAGGTGTAGCTACTACTATTGAGATGACATCTAATAACAACTATATTAATGTTCGTCCTACAACTGATTGCAGCATCGTCTCTATTCAAGTAAATGGCGTTGAATATGGCACAGTTAATGGTTATGGTACATCAGGCACCACAATTCGTAACATCAATGAAAATGACCAAATTGTTATCACTACTAAAAAAATCGCTCGTGATAAAGTAGCGACTATTTGGGTTGACGACTTGAGCGCAGCTCCTTACGGATATGGTGTTCAACGCTACTCTGACCGTGCTTCAGTTACATTGGTTTCAGGCGAAGCTGCTACTGTAAACTTTGATGACTCTGACAATCCATATTATCTATCATTCTATGGACCTACATATTGCACAATCTTCCAAAATGGCATTTATACAGCTCCACAATACGAAGGTAGCACCTCTTATTATGTAACTTTGGCTGACGGTGATGCTGTAAAAGTATATCTTGCAAGCGAACCTAATAAATATGCTGTAACATTCTCACAAAACGTGGAAAACGCTGTAACATCAGTTTCAACAGATGGTCAAGTTTATGCTAATTGGGCAAATGGTTTTACTGCATTAGAAGGCACAAAAGTTACATTGGCTGTAGATGCAGAAAATGCAGAGGTTACTGTAGGTGGTGAAAAAGCTAATGTTGACGAAAATGGCAACTACGTAGTAGAAATCACAAAAGATACAGAAATCGTAATTAGCGAAGCTTCTGGCATTGAAAATATCAATATTGAAAATGCTTATAATGGCAATGTCTACAACATGCAAGGTATCTTAGTGATTAAGAATGCTAATGCTGAACAAATCAACACACTTCCTGCTGGCTTGTACATCGTAAATGGTAAAAAAGTAATTCGCAAATAATTCTAAAAAACTAATTACACAAATTGAGGATATACTCCAATATTAAAAAGAGTATTTCCTCAATTTTGCGGTTAATATATTAATAGACAAACCATTAACACACTTCAATAGATATGAAGAAACTATCAATTAGCGTAATGTTACTCGCAATGGTTGTAACAGCATTAGCTCAAAGTTCTCTTGACTTGGGCAGTCGTGCTACATTGCGTCAATATAAAACGCAAAATATTCCCACTCACAATGCTTATACTAAAGCTTTAGAACAGTTAAGCATACCTACCTCTCATATCACTGGTTTAATCAAGTTTGCTGAGGGTGCTACTGTTCAAGATCTTGAAGCCGAAGGCGTAAATATAGTTCGCACTCGTGGAGATATTGCTTTAGTGTCAATGCCTATTGATGAAGTTGAACGCATTTCTAGCCTCAAGCAAATTAAGACACTCCAACTCTCTCGCAAAGTATTGGCTAAAATGGATAAAGTGCGTACAGCAATGGGGGTAGATAAAATTCATTCTGGCACCGACCTTCCACAAGCTTATACTGGAAAAGGTGTTGTTGCAGGCATTGTTGATCAAGGTCTTGACCCTAATCATATCAATTTCCGCAATACCGATGGCTCATCTCGTATTCAACAACTCACTCACATCTATGCAACCAATGCAACAAGTGATGGGTACGATGTAGATATGTATACTCCCGCAACAATTTCTAAATTCAAAACCGATAATTATGACACCTTCCATGGTTCACACACACTTG
>JAFOYQ010000099.1 GCA_017424575.1 Muribaculaceae bacterium | reverse complement strand
TCGTTTTGTTTATATGTATTATAAGAAAAATTTGTATATCGAGTAGATATCGTGGTAGTGTAGGGGAGTGGTGTTGAGTTTGTCAGAAAAAATTAGTAAATTTGCAGTTTGAAATAGATTATAATTAAAAATGCTAAAGATAAAGAGACTATATGGATTTATGTTGCAGAGTTTTTTGCCTCTGTTTATGATGACATTTTTTATATGTCTCTTTATTGTATTGATGCAGTTTTTGTGGCGTTATATCGATGACCTTGTGGGTAAAGGACTTTCGATAGATGTTATTGCTGAATTGTTTTTCTATGCAGCATTGACTATGGTGCCTATGGCGTTACCGTTGGCAATATTGCTGGCATCATTGATGACATTTGGAAATCTAGGAGAGCGATTTGAACTCACGGCAATGAAGGCATCGGGGGTATCATTGTTTAAGACAATGCGTCCATTGATGGTGTTGATGATATTTGTTGCCATTGGAGCATTCTTCTTTCAAAATAATGTATTGCCTGTTGCGCAAGCCAAGATGTGGACGCTCCTTTATTCGATGCGTCAAAAGTCGCCCGAGGTGGAAATCCCTGAGGGCTCATTCTATGACCAAATACCGGGCGTGAATCTATATGTAGAGCATAAAGATACCGAAAAAGGTATGCTTTATGATATGGTGCTATATGATGTGTCGAAGGGGTTTGATAATGTACGCATTATTCTTGCCGACTCGGGGAAATTAAATTTTACTGAAGATAAAACACATCTTTTTCTACAATTATATAGTGGTGAGCAGTTTGAACAATTGCAAAATCAAGGGGCAATGAGTTCGCGCTCAAAAGGGAATTTTGTGCCATATCGTCGTGAGTCATTCGATGAAAAGCAGATAAGGGTGGCATTTGATGCTAATTTCTCGCGTATGGATGAAAGCACGATGCAAAATCAATATGTTGGTAAAAATATAGCACAGTTGAGAGAGACAATTGACTCGGTAAATCTCAAGGTTGACAGCATTGGCGCAACTTACGCAAAAGATATTAAGGAAGCTCCATATTTTGGTCTTACATATTATCAAAAAAGATATGAAAATCATCAGCTTGTTGATGCTCCACAACGTGAAATCCTGCTTAGAGATACTCTGAATCTTGATACTCTATTAATGGCTAAAGGTAATAATTATGCTCACACATATTTAGTACAAGCATTAAACAAAGCCAAGCGCCATCGTCAAGACTATGAGTTTAAGTCATTATCGATGTCTGACCAACGTAAGTCAATTCGCCGTCATGATATCGAAATGCAAAAGAAATTTACGTTATCGTTTGCCTGCATCATATTCTTCTTTATTGGTGCGCCTCTTGGTGCAATCATTAAAAAAGGTGGTATAGGTACACCATTGGTGATTTCGGTAATACTCTTTATCATATATTATATTATAGATAACTCGGGGTATAAAATGGCTCGTGAGGGTAGAGTAGAGGTGTGGGCTGGTATGTGGCTCAGTTCAGGGGTATTGTTGCCACTTGGAGTGTTCTTTACATATAAGGCTGTACACGACTCGGCATTATTTAATCTTGATGCATATCGCAATTTCTTCCGTCGATTGTTTGGTGCATCAGGCATTCGTCATTATGAATTAAAAGAGGTGGTAATGGATGATGTTGATAATGCAGTAGCGATAGAAATGACCGAACAGTTAATTGCTAATTGTAATAAATTATTGTCGAAGAATAAAAAGAGACTATCATATTTTGATTATTGGATTAAGGGTATTGATAGAGAAGAAGTATCTTCGCTTAGTGAGTCGCTTGAATCTCTTATAAACTATCTTACAAATTCAACATCTCAATTGGTGGTAAATAAAATATCTCAATTCCCATATATAAGAAATTTCTGGTTGTGTCAACCATCAACTAATAAATGGTTGTCAATGGCTGGAGTAATTTTGTTCCCAGTTGGGTTGCCAATTTATCTAATAGGAATGAAATGTCGAGCATGGTTGGTGCGCGATATAAAAGCGGTGTTGAAGGTGGCAGCTCAAGTGCATGAATTATTAGATAATAAATAAAGACAACATATAAATGGAAAAAATTCATCTTGATACAATAGAAGAGGCAATAAAAGATTTTGCCGAGGGTAAAATGATTATCGTGGTTGATGATGAAGATCGCGAAAATGAGGGCGATATCATTGTTGCAGCCGAAAAAATCACCCCCGAACAGGTGAACTTTATGCTTAAAAATGCTCGAGGACTGCTATGTGCGCCTATTTCAATTTCTCGTTGTAAAGAATTAGGACTTGAACGCCAAGTATCGGACAATACATCGGTGTTGGGTACACCATTTACAGTTACAATCGACAAATTAGAAGGTTGCTCTACTGGAGTATCAATCAACGATAGATGTGCAACTATTCGTGCACTTGCTGACCCTACATCAACTCCTGCTACATTTGGTCGCCCTGGTCACATAAATCCGCTTTATGCGCAAGATCAAGGGGTGTTGCGTCGTCCAGGACATACTGAAGCTGCTGTTGACTTAGCTCGTCTTGCTGGTCTTTATCCAGCAGCCGCACTTATGGAAATCATGAGCGATGATGGTTCAATGGCTCGTCTCCCTGAATTGCGTCAACGTGCTGATGAGTGGGGTATGAAACTTGTATCAATTAAAGACCTTGTGGCATATCGCAATAAGCGAGAATCGTTGGTGGAGATGGGTAGCGAGGTAAATATGCCTACTAAGTATGGTAACTTCCGTTTAATACCATTCCGTCAAAAGAGCAATGGACTCGAACATATTGCAATTATAAAGGGAAATGTAAAATCGGGTAATCCTGTATTAGTGCGTGTTCACTCTTCGTGCGCAACTGGCGACATCTTTGGCTCAATGCGTTGCGACTGTGGTGAGCAACTTCACACTGCACTACGAATGATAGAGAAAGAGGGTTGTGGTGCTGTTGTGTACCTCAATCAAGAGGGTAGAGGTATCGGTTTGATGGATAAGATAGAAGCCTATAAGTTGCAAGAAAAAGGTATGGATACAGTAGAAGCAAATCTTCACCTTGGACACAAAGCCGATGAACGAGATTATGGCGTAGGTGCTCAAATTCTTTGTGCTTTAGGTATCAGCAAAATGAGATTGATGACAAATAATCCTATTAAGCGCATCGGGCTTGAAGGTTATGGATTGACTGTTGTTGAAAATGTGCCTATCGAAGTTGCTCCAAACGAACATAATCGTTTTTATCTACATACTAAGAAAGAGCAAATGGGGCATGAATTGAATAAAGTAGATTAATAACATTATACATAATGCTAAAAAATGAGGTGAATCAAATATATGATTCACCTCATTTTTTACCCCTCAGTCGCAAGCGATAACTCCACTAAAGCAAGGGGGCAATGCATTAACAACTGAAACTTTGTTGATTTACTCAATTGTGGTAGTCCTCCCCTGTTTTAGGGGAGGTGGCACGTAGTGCCAGAGGGGTTAAGTATCAATTTTGACACACCTCCTCATCTTTATTTAACACGGCTGCCGTGTTATGCGTTGTCGGGGAATTAAAGTGCCAACAATTCTTTAATTTTTTCTTCAATAGTTTCTTTTGATTGAGAACCAGCAAGGCGAATAGAGGTCTTTTTGCCATCTTTGAAGAAAAGGATTGTAGGGAGTGACATGATGCGATGATCGGTGCTGAAGTCGCTTTCATCTTCTACATTGTATTTGCCAATCACAACTTGACCTTCATATTGCTCAGCGAGTTCGTCGATAACTGGAGCCAATGCCATGCAAGGTCCACACCATGTTGCCCAAAAATCAATAACAACGGGTTTGCCCGATTCGATGATTTCGTTTACGTTTTCGTCTGTAAATGTAAATGCCATTTTAATAAAAATTTTAGTTATTAATATATTATTGTTTAGATTTGTCTATCTCTCTATTGTGAATTCGATATCCATGCTTTCGAGTTTTGTAGTTAAATCTCGATTTAGAGGTATCGAACGATTTGAAGCAAGTTTTACGGTGCGATTAATTTCGGGATCAAATACGGTGAACGATAATGGACGGCGGTCTTCGGCAGAAGATGCAATATGCTCGTCTAAAACGTCCATTAACATGGGATTGATGTTACTTGTATCTAATTTTATGGTTATACCCGACAATAATTGCCCTTTTACATCTTCCAATAATTTTATGTTGATAATATTAAATCTGAGTTCTTCGCTTTTGAAACGACGTTGGAATTTGCCTGAGACCATAATTGGTGTGCCAGCTTTTCCATATTTGCCAAAATCGACGAATTGTTGCCCAAAGAGGAACATTTCGGTGCTACCTGTATAGTCCTCAATTTTGAGGATCCCATAGTTGCCTCCTCGGCGAGATGGCTTTTCTTGGAAATCTACCACCATGCCCCCAAAAGTAATTTCTTTATCTTCTTCGGGGGTCATTTCATCTTTTGCCTTTATGCTTGAATTGCAACCATAATTCAGTTCCATATAATATGGATCGAGAGGGTGTGCCGATAGGTACATACCCACTAATTCGCGTTCTTTTTCAAGTTTTACAGCAGGAACCCATTCCATTGCAGGTTTGATTTCGGGGCGACCAGCCAAGTTTAATGTAGAATCTTCGTCGCCAAAGAGTGAAGCACCCTGTTTTTGAGTTGCATTTTGGTATAATTGTCCATATCGCAACACTTGTTCAGAGAAACTTTCATCTTTGTTGTTTTTTAAGAAGAAATCCTCACGTTTGATTTCGGTAAAGCAATCAAATGCGCCAGCATAGGCAAGTGATTCAAATGTGCGACGATTGAGAGCTGATAATGGAACGCGTTCAACGAAGTCGTAGATTGATTCAAATGGGCCTCCCTCTTTGCGTGCGTTGATGATGTCTTTAACTACGTTTTCACCTACGCCTTTGATTGCAGAGAGACCGAAACGAATTTCACCTTTTTTATTCACCCCAAATTTGTTGAAACTTTCATTCACGTCAGGACCTTTTACTGGAATATGCATCTTCTTACACTCATCCATAAAGCCTGTAAGTTTTGTGATATCCGAACTGTTTCGACTCAATACTGCTGCCATATATTCGGCAGGGTAATTGGCCTTGAGGAAGGCTGTTTGGAATGCTACCCAACTATAGCATGTAGCGTGACTCTTGTTAAATGCGTAAGATGCAAATTTTTCCCAGTCAGCCCAAATTTTTTCAAGCACTTTAGGATCGTGACCATTGCTTTTTCCCCCTTCGATGAACAATGCTTTAAGCTCGTTCATTTTGTCGATCATCTTTTTACCCATTGCTTTACGCAAGGTGTCACTTTGCCCACGGGTAAAGTTGGCGAGCAATCTCGACAAAAGCATCACCTGCTCTTGATACACGGTAACTCCATAGGTGTCTTTGAGGTATTTTTCCATGATTGGAATGTCAAAGACAATAGGTGAACGACCATGTTTACGAGCAATGAAGTCGGGGATATAATCCATAGGACCTGGACGATAAAGCGCGTTCATCGCAATCAAGTCCTCAAAGGTTGTTGGTTGAAGTTCGCGCAAATACTTTTGCATACCAGCCGATTCAAATTGGAATGTACCAGTGGTGCGACCTTCGCAATAAAGTTTATATGTTTTTTTATCCTCAATATCGATGTTGTCGATGTCAATCTCTATGCCTTGAGTGAGTTTGATGTTTTCTACAGCCTCCTTGATGATTGAAAGAGTCTTCAATCCCAAGAAGTCCATCTTGATTAGACCTGTCTCTTCAATGACTCTACCTTCGTATTGAGTTACAAGAAGCTTGCCATTCTCTTTGTCGTCGGCTGTGCTTACAGGAACCCAGTCGGTAATTGGGTCACGACAAATGATGACACCGCAAGCATGCACACCTGTGTTTCTGACATTCCCTTCAAGTTTTTGTGCAAATTTGAGGGTGTCTGTAATGAGCATGTTGTGGCTTTCAAGTTCGGTCTTAAACTCAGGTACATGTTCGTAGCAGTTTTTGAGGGTTGGTTTTAATTCTTTACCATTAACCTCGGGCATGCGCTTAGGAATGAGTTTGGTCAACCGTTCACTTTCCGAAAGGGGGAGTTCTTGAACGCGTGCTACGTCTTTAATGGCCGATTTTGCAGCCATAGTACCGTATGTAATAATGTGCGCTACTTTTTCTTCTCCATATTTTTCGGTAACGTAACGAAGTACATCAGCGCGACCATCATCGTCAAAGTCGATATCAATATCAGGAAGAGAGATACGGTCAGGATTCAAGAAGCGCTCAAAAAGTAGGTCATATTTTACGGGGTCAATCTGAGTAATACCAAGACAGTATGCAACAGCCGAACCAGCAGCCGAACCACGACCAGGTCCAACACTCACTCCAAGTTGTTCGCGCGCTACATTGATGAAGTCTTGTACGATCAAGAAGTATCCTGGGAAACCCATGGTCTTCATAATGTGTAACTCAAAGTTGATGCGCTCCTCAAGTTCGGGTGTCAATGGATCGCCATAACGTTTCTTAGCGCCATCGTATGCGAGTTTCTTGAGATAGTCTGCCTCAAATTTTATGCGATACAATTTTTCATATCCACCAAGCTTCTTGATTTTATCGTGGGCAGCCTCTTCGCTCAACACAACGTTGCCGTTTTCATCTTGAGTAAATTCATCAAAGAGATCCTTTTCAGTTAAGCGTTGGCGATACTCCTCCTCAGTGCCAAATTCCTTTGGAATGTCAAAAGTAGGCATAATAGGAGCGTTGTCGATAGAATATGGCTCTACTTTATCGAGAATTTCAAGAGTATTTGATAGTGCTTCGGGAACATCGCTAAATATTTCGTTCATCTCTTCTTGCGTTTTCAACCACTCTTGTTTGGTGTAACGCATACGATTTGGATCGGCGATGTATTTATTTGTAGAAACGCAGATGAGTCGGTCATGAGCTTCAGCATCATCAGCATTTACAAAGTGAACGTCATTAGTTGCAACAAGTTTTATATTATACTTGCGAGCTATTCTAATCAATTCGGGATTTACCGATTCTTGAACCTCATATACATTGTGGTTTGAACCAGGAATATTTGTTTTGTGGCGTTGAAGTTCTATATAGTAGTCATCGCCAAAAGTTTCTTTCCACCATTGTACTTGGCGTTCAGCTTCTTCAATCTCTCCAGCTTGAATTAAACGAGGAATTTCTCCACCAAGACAAGCCGAGCAAATTATTAGGCCCTCTTTATGTGCCTCTAATTCGCCTTTGTCGGTTCGTGGGTGAGAATAGAATCCTTCAGTCCATGCTCGAGAAACAATTTTGATGAGATTGTGATATCCTTTTATATTTTTAGCGAGTACAACAAGGTGTCGACCAGTGTCGCGTTTATCCACGCGATCAAATCGTGTTTTTTGAGCTACATACATTTCGCAGCCAAAGATTGGTTTGAAAATTTGTTTCTTCAACTTTTCAACTTCAGCCATCTTTGTCGCTATTGCCTCATTGTCTCCCTCCTCGCGTAATTTTGCTAATTCTTTTTCGGTATCTTTAATGGCGCCTTTTACTTTTCCGTTCTTTTTGTTTACATAATTATGAAATTCTTTGATGGCAAACATGTTTCCATGGTCGGTTATGGCAATACCAGGCATGCCATCGCTAATAGCTTTGTCAACCAAAGCAGTTACCGATGCCTGTCCATCAAGGACCGAATACTGTGTGTGTACGTGAAGATGTATAAAGGGTTGCATTGTTAAGTAAGTAAAATAATTTTAGTTAATAAGTAATTTGTTCCTTCAGTGTAAATATATAATAAAGTTATACTCCCCAAAGTTACGAAAATTCCTAATTAAATTTATCTATATTTTGTAAATTATATCATCAATGTTGATAAGTTGGTTCTACTGTTAATATCTGTCGAAATTAAAAACACTGTTATATAATAATGTGCAGATATTATAGATTAGTATGAATTAATAGTTTGTATAGAAAAACATGTTTTATAACATAAAAATTTTTAGGGGTTAAAATAGTGATGAGTAGATATTTAGGTTAAAAACGGGCAAAAAACGCTAAAAAATAGTTGTGAAAATATTTGGTGGAATGGTGAAAAGTGTCTACCTTTGCACTCGCTTTTGAAAAGCAATGCAGGGCAGAGGCTCAAGCAGAGACAAAATTGAGATTTTGAAATAAAAAATAAAAAAAATTGCGAAAAATTTTGTGGAATTAAAAATTTGCCTTAACTTTGCACTCGCTTTGCGAAAAACAAGAAGCAGACGAACATTGAAATAATTACAATAGACAAGAGTAGTACAAGAGCAATAAAAAAGTTCTTTGTCAATTCTTAAAACAAATAAGTCAAGCAGGAAGTTCTGAACGGGAATTTTCGTTGTCAATCTTGTCAATACAGATTAAATAAACAAATTTAATCTATTTTGTTTTGAAAAGAATAAAATAAGATAATAACAACGAAGAGTTTGATCCTGGCTCAGGATGAACGCTAGCGACAGGCTTAACACATGCAAGTCGAGGGGCAGCGGGGATGTAGCTTGCTATATCTGCCGGCGACCGGCGCACGGGTGAGTAACACGTATGCAACCTGCCCATTGCAGGGGGATAAGCAGAAGAAATTCTGTCTAATACCGCGTAATATGAGATTGAGGCATCTCGGTTTCATTAAAGATTTATCGGCAATGGATGGGCATGCGGCGCATTAGCTAGTTGGCGGGGTAACGGCCCACCAAGGCGACGATGCGTAGGGGTTCTGAGAGGAAGGTCCCCCACACTGGTACTGAGACACGGACCAGACTCCT
>JAFOYQ010000098.1 GCA_017424575.1 Muribaculaceae bacterium | reverse complement strand
TACATAGAAGACTACACGCCAAAAATAAATTAGAGTTCAAACGATTTTACAAGCAAAGTCGTTTCACAATACAAAAGAATAATATCTTGTGTATAAACAAATTCGGCGGTAAAAATAATTCACCGCCGAAAAAGTGCAACCAATTGGATTGCCTTTTATTTGTTTTGAAATAGAATCTGTTCAAATGATTATTATCTCACTGCGATAACTTCGATTTCGACGAGAACTTGTTTTGGAAGTTCTTTAACTGCTACGGCTGAGCGTGCAGGGAATGGTGCTGTGAAGTTTTCGGCATATACTTTGTTCATGTCGGCAAAGAGGCTCATGTCGGCAAGGAATACGGTAGTTTTTACAACGTTATCCATTGTCAATCCAGCTTCAGCAAGAATAGCCTTGATATTTGCCATTGATTGAGCAGCTTGAGCTTCAATTCCTTCGGGGATTTCGCCAGTTGCAGGATTAACAGGAATTTGACCTGAGATAAACACGAATGAACCAGTGTCGATAGCTTGGCTATATGGACCGATAGCGCCAGGAGCATTTGTTGTTGCGATAACTTTTTTCATTGTAATAAAGTTCTTAATTGTTATTTAATTTAATGTCAATATCTTTCAATAGAGTTGATTGTGCTTCGGAGTTGAATCTATTTATAATATCATCAATAGAATTGTTGATATTAATAAATTGAGTGTCAAAGTTGGGGATAAAATCTGATTCCCCATGACGATTTACTTTGTTGAGGGTATATGCAATTGACAACTTGTTGATGTCGCTTGCTGGTTGATATCCCATTTCGATGTCGGAATTATCATTAATCACACGCACAATGAGATTGGCTTCGATGAGCCGTTCGATAATGTCAATTGCTATGCGTGGAGGGAAATCATATTTTGAGGTCAATTCCTCTATGGTGATGGCTTTATCGCCGTTGGCAAAATGTTTTGTGATAACACACATTATAGCTAATGTTATTTTTGTGCGATAGTCATCAGAAATAAAATTGATTTTATCAGAGAAATTAAAACGATATATGCTTTGTGAAGAATAGCAAATTGCAATACCCGAAAGGATTATAACCCAGGTGAATTGTAGCCATATTAAAAGCAATGGTAAAAAAGAGAAACTACCATAAATGGCATTGTATTTAGAAACATACATCTGCCCCGACACAAATATCCATTGAAGAATTAAGAATCCTGTGCCAGTGAAAAAGCCTGCAATAAGAGCATTTTTGAATTTTACTTTAGTATTGGGAATGAGCATAAACATGGCAGCAAAGAATAACCATGTAAATGCGTATGACGCACATTTTAATAATATAGATATAATGGGCGACATAAATTCAAATGCAAATAGATTTTGTAGGGTAGAGGTCATAAATAGCGATAACCCACTTGAGCATATCATCAAAACGGGCAGTATGAGGAGCATTGCTGTGTAATCGGTTATCTTGCGCCAAATGCTTCGTCCTTGCTTAATTCCCCATATAGAGTTAAATGCACTTTCAATATTACTCATTAGGGAGATCATAGTCCAGAGTAACAAAGCAATACCAATGCCTACAAATATCCCCTGTGATGATTGAGCGAGGTATGCATCAACAAATCCTACAACGGTGTCAAGAGTCTCTTTTTGAGCAGGAATATAGTTGAATAGTTGTGTCTGTAGTATATTGTGAAATCCAAATCCACGACCTATAGCAAAAAGTATGGCAAGCGCTGGGACAAGTGCCAAAATGGTGTGATAGGTAAGAGCCGCCGCTTGCGATTGGATATTGGCATTGAGAAATGATTTCACCGAAAGATTAAGTGTCTTGGCTAATCTAATGTACCAATTATTGCGAGTGTCGCTCCATACATCGTTCCATAGATAATTCCACAGCGCGATTGACTTGTTTGTGATTTTGGTAATAAATTCCATATTTGCCATATATTTTATACAAAAATAGAGAAAATAAGTTGATTTGAGATAAAAACAATTACATAAACCGAGAAAAAATAGCAATAAATAAATTTTTTCGAAAAAAGTTGTGGAAAAATTTGCACGGTATATAAAAAGTCCTTACCTTTGCACCCGTAATCGAAACACAACCTCGATTAGGAGAGATGGCAGAGTGGTCGATTGCGGCGGTCTTGAAAACCGTTGAGGGTAACACCTCCGGGGGTTCGAATCCCTCTCTCTCCGCGAAGGAAGCTTTTTAGCTTCCTTTTTTTGTTTAACAAAACATTAAAATTATGGATAAGGTATCGGACAACCCTTTAAAAAACCGAGAACGCGCCCAATCGCTATTGTTGGTCGTGGTGGCTCTATTTGTGAC
>JAFOYQ010000097.1 GCA_017424575.1 Muribaculaceae bacterium | reverse complement strand
GTCCTTTTTGAGTTAATAATCAATAAAAGCGTTAAATCTTCACCTTTTAGAATGTGCAATTAAAAATAACAACCATATTTCTGACTTATTATCTATAAAATATTGAGTAATAATCGGTTGTAAATACATATATTGTACAAATTTAGCAAAAGTAGAAATTTCTAATTCATTAAAAGAAATTGAAGACTCTGTGTTTGAGTATTGTAGTAGTTTAACATCTATATCAATTCCAAATTCTGTAACTTCAATAGGAGATTCGGCTTTTATTGGTTGCTCTGGACTAACATCTATAATTATTCCCAATGCAGTAGCGACAATAGGGCATAGTGCATTTAAAGAATGTACAAATATAACATCAGCCACTATCGGCAATGCAGTTGTAGAAATTAATGGTTTTGCATTTCAAGGATGTTCAAATTTAGTTACCTTAAATTTTAACGCTGAAAAATGTGTACATATGGGTTCTTATATAAATCCAGTATTCCTTTATTGCAACTCTTTGGAAACGATAAATATAGGCAAAAGTGTAACACAAATTCCTTATTATGCATTTTATTCATGCAAACAAATAAAAAATCTATACATTGAGGATAGCCCTGAAGTAATATACTTTGGCGTGAATAATACCGAGCCCGAATTTTCAAATGTAGGATTGTTTAGACATTGTCAATTAGAGAATATTTATATTGGTAGAAATATTTTTGATTATTCAACGCAACCTTCATTTCACACTACTCTAAAATCTGTAACTGTAGGTAAATTCGTAACCGAATTTTCTCAAAATATTTTTGAAGAATGTCGAATTTCTAATGGCGAAGTTAATATTTCTGATTTATCGGCTTGGTGTAAAATAAAATTTGGTGGACTCTATGCAAATCCATTATACGCATTAGGGACTCTTAAACTAAATGGTTCAGTAGTTAAAAATTTGATTATTCCTGATGATATTACAGAGATTCACGAATTCGCCTTTAAAGGATGTAATAGTTTGTTATCTCTAACTATAAACAATAATATTACTTCAATTAACAATTATGCATTTTATGATTGTGATAGTCTAACATCGATATCGATATCAAATTCTGTAAAAAAGATTGGAGGATATGCTTTTGATGAAACAACATGGCTTAAGAATCAACTAAATGGCGAGATTTACATCAATAATGTATTATATAAATATAAAGGAGCAATTCCCACTAATGATACAATTGAAATTAAAGATGGAACAGAATATATTTCTCCGTTTGCATTTAGTGGCAGATCTGGAATGAGAGCACTAACAATACCGAGTTCTGTTACTGAAATTGGATATAATGCATTTTATAATTGCGGAGAAAGAATGTTGTTAATCACTTGTTATAGTGAGTTACCTCCAACTTGTGCAAGTGGAGCTTTTGGGGGATACTCTTTAAGTCAATGTTATCCAGCGTTATTAAAAGTTCCTGAAGGGTCTAAAACGGCTTATGCAAACGCCACAGAATGGCGTAGATTTACAAACATTAAAGAAATCGCAGGGGTTGAAGATGTCGAAGCCGATAACGATGCAGTAGAGGTGATTCGCTATGATATTTATGGTCGCAAACTTACAGAGCCTACTACTGGCATAAACATCATAAAAATGAGCGACGGCACAACACGCAAAGTAATTGTAAGATAACAAAATCACAAATAACTATAAAGAAGGTGTGTCAAAATTCAAAAATCTGACGCACCCTCTTTTTTTTACCCCTCAGTCGCAAGCGACAGCTCCCCTAAGGGACAGGGGAGCAATGCGTTAGATTCTGAAACATAGCCAATAGACTCAATTATTGGAATAGTCCTCCCTTAGGGGAACCTCGCAGTGCTCACGAGTGTGCGAGCAGTGCATGTCGGCAAGTCGGTGCTCGATTGCGAGACTCACCGTACCAAAATTGCGAATGCAATTCGGAGGGGGGTATTCGCTTCACATGTTTTTACTCTAAAAACTTTACCGAGCAGTAATAATATTCTAATTTTTACTCAAAATAACTTAAAATTACGATTATTCGCTATAATTTTAGTATCTTCGTGAGTTATATTAGTGACACTATATGAAAATTGGAGATATAGACTTGGGTAATCGTCCGGTGATGTTGGCTCCTATGGAAGATGTTACCGACCTTTCGTTCCGACTAATTTGTAAGGAATTAGGGGCAGATATGGTATATACCGAATTTGTATCGGCCGAGGCCCTTATACGAAACATAAATTCTACGACTCGCAAACTCACAATCGACCCAGGCGAACGCCCCACAGCCATTCAAATTTATGGCCGTGAGGTTGATGCAATGGTTGAAGCAGCAAAGATTGTAGAGGAGGCTCGTCCCGACATTCTCGATATCAACTTTGGCTGCCCAGTGAAAAAGGTGGCTGGCAAAGGTGCTGGCGCAGGTATGCTTCGCGACATTCCCAAAATGCTCGAGATTACTCGTGCCGTTGTTGATGCCGTAAAGATTCCCGTGACGGTAAAAACGCGTCTTGGGTGGGACCACAATAGCAAAATCATCGTTGAACTTGCCGAACAACTGCAAGATTGTGGCATCAAAGCATTGACGGTACATGGTCGCACTCGTTCACAAATGTACACTGGCAATGCCGATTGGGAGATGATTGCTCGAGTAAAAGAGAATCCTCGATTGACAATTCCACTGATTGGCAATGGCGATATCACTACCCCCGAACAAGTTGTTGAGGCATTTGACCGTTACGGCGTAGATGGCGTGATGGTAGGGCGTGCTTCGATAGGTGCTCCATGGGTGTTTCACGATATGAAGCAGATGCTTCTCACAGGAAAGCGCGGCGAGGAATTACCTCTGGCTGAGAAATTCAAAATTTTGCGCCGACAAATAGCCGAAAGTATCGACCGCATTGATGAATATCGTGGTATTCTTCACATTCGTCGCCACTTGGCAGCATCGCCTCTATTTAAGGGTATTCCATTCTTTCGCGACACTCGCATTGCGATGCTTCGCGCCGATAATTTCGCCGAACTTGATGAGATACTTCATCGTGTAGAAACTGAAATTATCCCAAATATATCTTCTCTCTCTTCAAACCCTAAAAACGACTAAAAAAATGAAACGATTAATTCTATCTTTACTCATTGCGTTATGTGCAGTTACCTCTTATGCACAAGAAGATATCAATAACGCTCAAAATGTAACTCTTCTCACTGCTCAACCATTTGATGAGATATTAGTAAATGGAGATGTTACGGTAGAGTGTGTTTTCTATCCTGAATATCATCGCTACGTAGTATATCGCACTGATAACGAATCGGCTCAACGCATAGAGTGTCGCAACGACAGCAATCGATTGGTCATTAATGGCAATAATGAACTCAACAATATAGCATCACGCATCATCGTATTTTGTAACGATTCGCTAAAGGCTATCATTATGAATGGCAATGGCAACTTAGTTGTAAAAGAAACACCACGCCTTAATCGCCTTCATGTGATACAAAATGCCGACGGCACTATCAAAATCGGTGACCTAAAAGCACATTTTTTGAGTGTTGTAAATAACGGTGCTGGCAATATATATGCTAAGGATACTAAAGCACGTCGCCTTTCGATAGTGAATAATGGTGCTGGAGAGATGAAACTTAAGAGCATCAAGGCTTTTGAAGGCATTTTTGTATCAAACGGCAGTGCCGACATCACCCTTGCCGACATATTAGTGCGACAAGCCTCATTTACAGTAAATAATAGTGGCAATTTCACTCTATCGGGCAAAGTGGGTAGCCTCACTCTAATCACTAATGGGGCTGGGAATATTGACACTAAAAACCTCTCCTATAAATCACTTAAGCAAGCACGATAACCTCGGTCTATTAAGTTAATTACATTTCACTCTAACATACAACATTATGAAAAAAATTACATTTACAATCATATTAAGCATCTTCGCTATCGTAGCCGTTTCGGCCGAAGGACTCATGCGCTACGAGCTTGATGTAAACGATTTTTCAGAATTGAAGGTTGTGGAAGGGGTTAATGTAATCTACAAAGCCAACGCCGACTCTGCTGGCCGAGCAGTGTTCGTCGCCAAGGATAAAATTGCATCGGCGTTGACATTCAACAATTCAAACAATCGCCTCTCTATTCGCCTATTGGGAAAAGATATCGCAGGCATACCAGTTCCTACAGTAACCGTTTATTCAAAGTTTCTCACTAAAGTTGAAAATAGTGGAGACTCCACTGTGAGAATTACAGGGATTGTTCCATGCC
This sequence comes from Muribaculaceae bacterium, assembly GCA_017424575.1. Taxonomy (GTDB): domain Bacteria; phylum Bacteroidota; class Bacteroidia; order Bacteroidales; family Muribaculaceae; genus RGIG4079. The sequence continues at coordinate 7,252 of JAFOYQ010000097.1, read as the reverse complement.
CCGAATTTCGCGCTCGATTAATAGGTAATGGCCGATTGATTGTCGATAATCTCGATGTAACCCATATTGATGGGTCAATTGATACTGGCAATGGGCAATTAGTGCTTCATGGCAAAGTGAAAACTGCCAAACTAAGCAATACTGGCAAAGGAACAATACAGGCCGATAATCTCGTTACATCAGAGATTAAATGCGTAATGATTGGTTCGGGAACGATAGGTTGCCAAGTGAAAAAGAAACTCAGCGTATCGGGTATATCTTCGGGAAAAATATACTATAAAGGGAAACCTGCCGAAATAAAAAATCGCGCTGTAGGAGTTTCTTTAATACCCCTCGATGGAGAAAATAAATAAATTGTATTAATCGAAATTTATGAGCGATACTTCCGACCTAAAACTTCGCACTGCACGCACCATTAAATGGAATGTGATTGACCGCATTTCATCACAAGTGCTATATGCTGTTACAGGCATTGTGCTTGCACGAGTGTTGTCGCAAGAAGACTTTGGATTGGTAGGCGCAACATTGGTATTTCAAGCATTCGCAGCGTTATTTGTTGATAGTGGATTCTCTTACGCTCTCATTCAACGCAAAAATCCTACTCAACTCGATTATAGCACCGTGTTGTGGTTTAACATAGGCATTGCCACACTGCTATATGTAATCCTTTGGTTTTGTGCGCCATTAATAGCATGGTGTTTCCAAAACGATCCTCGCATCATTCCACTATCGCGCGTGATGTTCCTATCGTTTATCATCAATGCCACTGCCATTGTACAGACCAACCGATTGATGAAGAAGATGGATGTGAAGATGATTGCTATATCCAATACTATCGGGTTGATTATTAGTGGCGTGGTGGGCATTACACTTGCATTAACCGGATATGGTGCGTGGGCTATTGTGTGGCAAACTATCACACTCGCCACAATCAAGTCGCTTATATTGTGGTTTACAAGCCATTGGCTCCCCTCTTTGAAATTCTCGTGGACAGCATTGAAATCGTTTTTCAGCGTTGGTTCGGGCATGATGATAACCTCATTCCTCAACACTTTGTTCCAAAATATCTACTCGTTTTTCATTGGCAACCGAGTGGGGTTAGTGAGTTTGGGTTACTACACACAATCCGACAAATGGAGCAAAATGGGGATAATGTCAATATCACAAATTCTCACATCATCGTTCCTTCCTGTATTGTCGCAAGTGCAAGACGATGCCGAAAGATTCTCGCGCACAACAGCAAAGATGAATCGCTTCACAGCTTACATCCTCTTCCCTGCAATAGGATTTCTCATTGTAATGTCAACACCCATATTCCACTTACTATTTGGAGCAAAATGGGACCCTTCGATAATGCTATTCCAATTATTACTTTTGAGAGGCATCTTCACCGTGCTCAACTCACTATACAACAACTATATCATATCACTCGGCAAGGCTCGTTTGGTTGTATATATGGAGGTGGTGCGTGATTGTGCTTCATTAATGGCTCTCTTTGCAACAATTCCTTTTGTAGCAATGACCACTATCGATGATCCCGTGTATGGTGTAAAGATATTGCTTTGGGGGCAAGTTATCGCATCGGCTATCAGTTGGGTAGTAACACTATTTGTCACTGCACCCCTCTCGCATCGCTCACGCATGAACTTCATTATCGATCTTGTTCCCTATGTGGTGCAAGTAGCATTGATAATGATTCCAATGTGGGCATTATCACTTGTAATTGAGAATGTTGTGTTGCTATTAATCGCCCAAATCGCTGTGGGTGGAGCTCTATATTTCACAATCAACTACCTTCTACGCTCACAAATTCAAAAAGACGCTATCGACTACTTTATGTATCGATTCAGAAAAGGTGAGAAAAAATAAGGGAATTTATGCCATGCAATAGGCTCGTAGACTGCAAGGACTGGAATTAACACATACTATGCCCCATTTTATCTTCTCAAACGCCTTCAGCATTGTTTAGGCAAAAAATCTCAACTCTCAATTCTTAATTTTCAATTCTTTGTAGTATCTTTACACTTTAATTGTTTAGATATTACTATTATGAGATTATTACAATCGGCAAAATACATTTTGGCAGCAATTGTGGGGTGTGTTTTCACCTCTATTTCTGCTCAAGATTCTATCTACTACAAAGCCTCAGCAATAGGGTTAATTAGTAATGGAGATTTTGCTCCATATTATATTTCATCGTTAAATAATGGCATTATGCCCCACGGAGATAATGCATTATTGCGTGTGAGCGCGTGGAAACCTATCTCTACTGCTACTCGATTTAGTTGGGGATTTGGTGTTGATGTGCTTTCGGGATATAGTTCCACAGTAGATTATTTAGAGGGAAATCCCGCCAATCCTACAGGTGTAAGCACTGTCAAACTTGATTCGTTATGGGTGCAACAACTCTATGCCGAAGTGAAGTATCGTGGAGTATTCCTCACTGCAGGGCTCAAGCAACAAAAGTCAAAAATGCTCAACAACCGTCTATCAAGTGGCGACTGGGTAGAAAGTGGCAATGCTCGCCCTATTCCCGAAGTGAGAGTGGGATTTATCGATTTCCAAAACATTCCATTTACTAAAGGGTGGATGCAGATATGTGGTGCGATTTCGTATGGACGTTCAACCGATAGCCGTTGGGTGAAACAACAATACAACCATTTCAATAGTCATATTGCTCAAAACACATGGTATTCATATAAATATGCCTACTTCCGCACCAACCCCAATGTGCCATTTTCGGTTACATTTGGTGCGCAAGCTGCTGCTACTTTTGGTGGATACTCCGAATACTATTACAACGGAGTGCAAACCAAAGTTGAAAAACGCACTGCTACGATTGTCGATATGTTTGACATGTTTATCCCAAGCCTAAGTAGCAAAGAGGGATATGTGGCTGGCAACCACCTTGGCAGTTGGGATATTATGGCTCGCTATCGATTCAAAGATAATACCGAATTGAAAGCATACGTGCAATGGCCATGGGAAGATGGTTCGGGCATAGGCAAACTCAATGGATTTGACGGTATATGGGGACTCGAATACAGCAGTGGCAAACAATCGTGGATTAATGGTGCTGTAATTGAATACATCGACCTCACCAACCAATCGGGGCCACTCCATTGGGCTCCTCACGACACTCCAGGCACTACCATTACAGGTCAAGCAACTGGTGGTGATGAATATTACAATAATGCATTCTACAACCCATATTCACACTACGGCATGTCGATAGGTTCGCCATTTCTCCCCTCGCCACTTTACAACAAAGATGGTTACCCTCAATATATCGACAATCTTGTGAGAGGTTTTCATGTGGGTGTGATGGGCAACATTAATAACAACCTCGAGTATCGAGTGCTTGGAGGATATCGCAAAGGTTGGGGTGATGGACGTATTCCTCGCGCAAACGCCGTGGAAAACACCTCATTTATGGCCGAAGCCACCTATTCACTCCCCATGGTAGATGGGTTGAAATTCAAAGCACAATTTGCATTTGACCAAGGTGAAATGTATGGCGACAACTTTGGTGGCAGTCTCACAGTAAGTTATTCAGGCAACTTTAACATAGGCAAAAAATGAAAACATTATCACGCATCATATTAATAATCACAGCATTGATATCGCTCAATGCTTGCACTCACAATAATGGCGACATAGGTCACCTCTTTGGTACATGGAGACTCAATACCATTACCATTAATGGCGAGGTTGACTCAGTATATGCTAAGGCTGATAACGTGTTGTGGAAATTCCAATCTTCGGTAATGAGCATGATTCGTGCCGACGATGTTACTCACAATCGAGTTGAGATATGGGCTTCGTGGGAATATACCGACAACGAAACACGTATTGCCCTCAACTTTACTCACACCGACGATAATAACACCACTCCTGGTGCTTCAAAATATTCACCACTGCCCGAAATGCACTTGCCTAAGGCGTGTATTGTGCATGTCGATATCATCACACTCTCACATCGAGAAATGGTGCTTCGCTACACTGCCAAAGATGGCACAGAATATATGTATCGCTTCAGCCGATGGGCTTAATAATCTGATAATAATACAAAAAACTATATAACAATGGATAAAAACAAAATAATGCTCGTAACAGGTGCCGATGGCTTTATCGGTTCGCATTTGACTGAAATGTTGCTCGAAGAGGGCTATAAAGTGCGTGCACTTTCGCAATACAATTCATTCAACAACTGGGGTTGGCTTGAGGGTATTGACCACCCCAACCTTGAAGTTGTGACAGGCGATGTGCGCGATCCTCACTATTGCAAACACATTTCGCGCGATGTTGATACTATCTTCCACCTCGCAGCATTAATCGCTATTCCATATTCCTACATTGCACCCGACAGTTACGTTGATACCAACGTAAAGGGCACGCTCAACATTTGTCAAGCTGCCAAAGAAAATGGTGTGCGTCGAGTGCTTGTAACATCTACATCTGAGGTATATGGTACAGCTCGCTATGTTCCTATCGATGAGGCTCACCCCAAACAACCTCAATCACCTTACTCGGCTACAAAAATCGGCGCTGACGCGATGGCGATGAGTTTCTACAATGCATTTGAGTTACCAGTTGTTATTGTGCGTCCATTCAACACCTATGGCCCACGCCAAAGTGCTCGCGCCATTATACCTACAATCATCACTCAAATCGCTAATGGGGCAACCGAAATCAAACTTGGAGACCTCACCCCTACTCGCGACTTCAATTTCGTAAAAGATACTTGCCATGGATTTATCCAACTTGCCGACTGCGACGAAGCGATAGGGCAAGAGGTGAATGTGTGTAGCAACTACGAAATATCTATGCGCGATACCCTTAACCTCATTGCCGACATTATGGGTAAAGAGGTGAATTTCATTGAAGATACTCAACGACTTCGCCCTAAAAACTCTGAGGTGTTTCGTCTATGGGGAGATAACACTAAAATTAAAGGTCTCACAGGATTTGAACCCGAATATGATATTCGCCGTGGGCTTGAAGAAACTATCAAATGGTTCACCTGCGAGGATAACCTCAAAAAATATAAGTCAAACATCTACAACGTATAACTCTCTATTCCATTATGGATAAAAATTTGATACTCATAGGTGGTGGCGGACATTGCAAATCGGTTATCGAAGTGGCTGAATCGTGTGGCTACACCATTCTTGGCATTCTTGAACAACCGAGCGAACTCGGGAAAGAGATTTCGGGCTACAAAGTGATAGGGTGTGACGATGACATGGCTCAATGGGTTGACAAAGCACAATTTATTGTAACCGTAGGGAGCATCAAAGACCCATCGCTACGCAAGCGTCTTCACGACAAAGTGAGAGAAGTAGGTGGAAAACTCGCCACTCTCATTGCCTCAACAGCCTATGTATCAAAACGTGCCACTGTGGGCGAAGGCTCAGTAGTGATGCACTTTGCCATGGTCAACGCCGATGCAAAGGTTGGCACAGGGTGTATTATCAACACTCATAGCAACATTGAGCATGATGCCATAGTAGGCGATTATTGCCATATCTCTACTGGAGCAATGGTTAATGGTGGTTGCGTAGTGGGAAATGATGTTTTTCTTGGCAGTCAATCGGTTATGGCCAACGGCACTTCAATATGCGATGGTTGTGTAGTGGGTGCAGGGTCGCTCGTGCGCAAGTCATTCCGTGTAAAAGGTATATATTCGGGCAATCCCGCAATTCTTAAAATAAAAGCAAAATGAGTCGCACTTTAATCATTGCCGAGGCTGGAGTGAACCATAACGGGAGCATCGAAATGGCTAAACGCCTCATCGAAAAGGCTGCCGAGGCTGGTGTGGATTATGTGAAATTCCAGACATTTAAGTCGGAAAAACTCGTGTCGCGCCACGCCACAAAAGCCGAATACCAAAAGGCTAACACCGATGGCGAAGATTCGCAACTAAAAATGTTGCAACAACTCGAATTATCGCACAGCGACCACCTCCAACTCATAGAGCATTGCAACCACTGTGGTGTAAAATTCCTATCTACAGCATTCGACCTAGATAGCATTGATTTCCTCTCATCGCTCAACCTCGACTTATGGAAAATCCCTTCGGGCGAAATCACCAATCTACCCTACTTGCGTCGCATAGCGCAGAAAGGTGGACAAGTGATTATGTCAACTGGCATGTGCACTATTGAAGATATCGAAATGGCGGTGAATGTGCTTATCTCCAATGGCACACCTCGCGAAAATATCACTCTGCTACATTGCAACACCGAGTACCCTACCCCTTGGGGCGATGTAAATCTTCGCGCCATGCACGATATAGCCCAATGCCTCAACCTCCCTGTGGGATATAGCGACCACACCCAAGGCATAGAAGTGCCTATCGCTGCCGTAGCACTCGGTGCAACCGTTATTGAAAAGCATTTCACTCTCGACAACAATCTCCCTGGTCCCGACCATAAAGCGTCGCTCGAGCCTCATGCGCTCAAAGCCATGGTCGAAGCCATACGCCACATCGAACTGTCGTTGGGCAACGGAGTGAAACAAATCTCTGAATCAGAGCGCAAAAACATCACCATTGCGCGCAAAAGCATCGTAGCGGCAACACATATCTCGGTAGGAGAAATCTTTACCGAAGAAAATCTCACCGTAAAACGCCCTGGCGGAGGCATCTCCCCCATGCGTTGGGACGAAGTTATTGGCACTGTAGCTACTCGCAACTATCTCCCCGACGAAATGATTGAATAGCAATTATAACATGAAGCATCTATTTACTCTCATTTTAACCCTTCTACTCTTCACCGCCTGCGGTGAAAGAGAGCGTGTGCAATTTGAACAATTGCAACTAATCGACTCAATTGCTGAAGTTAATGCCGATAGTGCTGTTGCCTTGATTAATGCAATCAATCGCGACTCTCTTTCAGGTGATAATAACAAATATTATTACGACCTATTAAAAATTCGCACCAACGATAAAGCATATATTGCCCACACTTCCGACTCGGCAATCCTATCAGTTATTGATTATTTCGAAAACAACGATTTCAACAATCTTCTCCCAGTTGCATATTATTATGGTGGACGCGTGTATTCCGACCTTGGCGACGCACCCCAAGCTATTGAATATTTCCTCAAAGCATTAGAATGCGAAAACATCAATACTCACACCCAAACTGTTGTATATACCCAAATTGCAGGAATTTACTGCAAACAAGAAGCATATGATTTAGCAACTCATGCCTATAAAAAAGCGATTGAACTAAATCGTAAAAATAAT
>JAFOYQ010000096.1 GCA_017424575.1 Muribaculaceae bacterium | reverse complement strand
ATCCCGAACCTTACATACACATAATACCACATGGGATTGTATATTTTGATACCTCGCACGCTAAAACTGCTCTGTCGTCCGCAACATCACATATAGTAAGACTGTTAAGATTTCTACTAACTCTAAAATCGCTCATTTCTTCTGATGCAAACTTTATAGCCTCATCAACAGCCTCATCGAAATCTGCTATTGCTTTGTCACAATTCGCGTGCAATTTGGTGTAATTAGACCCATCAAACGCATTGAAATAGCTCACTACCCATACATCGATAAAAATTCCTTCCTTTTTCATAATCGTTATTTTATTTGTTAAACTTTAATTCTACGATATCGAAATCAGCCGTCATTCGCTCAATTCGGTACATTTTCTTGATGCCAAAGTGTTTCTTAATAAGCCTTATGCTTTTAGCATCTTTTTCACTGAGTATTCGCCCAACAAACGTATTAGTATAGTCGTTGGTCAATACCCATAGAGCTACATCGCCCTTCTCTACGTGAGATGTGAACCTATCTACATCATCAATCGCATACACGATAGTAACTCTATCGCACTCGCATTGGATGCAAGCCTCGATTAATAGCAGCTTAACATCGTTCTCCGAAAGATGCTGTCGCACAAATCCTGTTGTACTTAACATAGTTAGAATGTGATTATATAATACTTACCATTACCAAATCGGTAGCAGTCGCCCTCGACCTCGACCCCATCAATCCACTTGGGCGATACGAATAGTCGCTCGATCTCGGTGTCAGCATTGTATGATGATACTACTACCTCGTTATTCATCCTATCCGTATCAAACCACTGATGGTATAGATAGGGAAAGTTATTCGCTCGAATAAATCCGAGTACCGCCTTAATTATATCTTCCCTTGATTCGGGATAGATGCTCAAATGAATATTCATAGTTATAGGTTCTTATAGATTTCATATTCCTCCTCGCTCAAACCATCTGCACCATAGTTTAGTTTGAGGTAGAGATATTCTTTGTAGGTGCATCTAACTCGCATAGTCGCACCGAAGCCGTTCACATACTCATACACTCCGACCTCATCACCGATGATGTGTGCTGCGAGTTTACTAATCGTCTTGTGCTGACTTTTCTTATAGTGTACGGCACATCTACGCTCCACACTTGTATTGGTGCGGTTCGTTGATGATACTACCCATATCGTTGGGCACTCGCGTACAACCACAGTCATCCCGCACATAGTTGTTCGATGGATTTTGATTACTTTCATAGTTCTACCAATTTAGTTTATCTGCTAATCGTTGCGCTGCTTCCTGTGATGTCTTACACTCCTTTTTCGTATATCGTTCTGCGGCACATGGGAACTCGGCACAATATCCCTTTGCCACTACCTCCCACTTGGTCGCAAATTCGTCTACATAGATAAAGCCCTTGCGTGCTTGGAATTTATGTTCTCCTACTAATCGTGACATAATTCTCCCTATTTAATTGTTCCCTTAATTTCTTCCCACACTCCAATCACTACCATTGGAATAAACAAGATTGCGCCCATAGGTTCGCCTGCCATCGCTATAAACGACCCGACTGCACCGATGATAATAGTTAGTAGATACCACATAGTTGTAATAGCTTTAGTTAATGATTCGTGGGTGGATAGTCGATCAAGACACACCACCCTATAACACACTACACCCATACGGATACAAGTCATAAGTTCGTCACTCTTATACAGGTCTTTCCGTATGGGCGTTATAATTCAAATAAACACAACTATACAAGTGTTTACTATTGCCGATGATTCTTCACTACATGGTTAGGGTGGGTATAGTTCGCCCATTGATTGGTTACATAAGAAATTTCGTTCGTTCTTATCCACGCAGTTTCTCCTTTGAGGTCGATTTCTCGCAATTCTACCCATATTATGCGAGGGTGCAATATTGGTATATAGTTCTATGGTTGCTATCCCATAGGTGTATAGGCTCACTTGTTCGGGCATAGTTCGCACTATGTCCTCATTCGACTATATACCTCATCTTCACAGCATCTATCTATTATCCCATAGTGCAGCCATGGCACACTATTAGTTCGTATATAGTACGCCCATAGTTCACCCATAGGTATAGATACACTGCTCCGATACTCTTACTATCGTTCGGCTACGATAGTCAAACCACACACCGATACACCATAGTACGAACACAGTTCGCCTATCGTTCGGATTACTACACACCATTGCATAATCGTTACATAATTCGCCTATATGATAGGATGTAATTCGCCCGTATAATGGTCTGGTGTGGATATTTTTATATATGTAATATTGCTATAATTCGGACATAATTCGCCTATAGTACTATATGATAGTACACAATACCACACTATAAAAATATGGTTGTATGTCTAAAGAGCTAACGAAAAAATATAGCTATTTTTCCGCCGTTTGTGGCTATATGATAACCACACT
>JAFOYQ010000095.1 GCA_017424575.1 Muribaculaceae bacterium | reverse complement strand
TTTATGTCATTCTGTCTAAAAACAACCACGCCTGGGAAGATATAGACAGAAAGACAGAATGTGCAGAATAAACAGAAGTTTATTTTGCTAATTTTCATTGCATTAGCCTTATATCTTTATGTCATTCTGTCTAATCTATCTAACACAAAGGGCAACCCCAACGGATTGCCCTTAATCATTATGTTCTTGTATCTAAAATTACATAGCTACTTTTGTTGCTTTACCACCTTGAACACGGATAAATACGCCATTTTCAGGGTTAGCAACTTTCACACCTTGGAGGTTGTAATATTCAACATTACCTTGGTTTTCAATGATAATATTTTCTACTCCTGTAACTTGGTTTGTAGTAAATGTACACACAATGGGCACACCATCCCAATCTACATTGATCGTCATTTCTACAACTCCAGCTGCTGAAATTGTACCATTTAATGTAACATCAGCAAAAAGTTCTCCACCAAGCAATGCCATATCATCAACAAAACCTTCGTATGTAGCAACACCATCAGCACCTTTTGTTACTGTAGCACCTTCAACAAGGATGTCACCAAGGCTCATTTCTAGCATTGAGAGATACAAGTCAGGCAACAAGAAATCACAAGTACCATCTTCATATTCTGTAATAGTGATTACTTTTTCTTCATTTTCAGCAAACACCATATTTTCGTTTGTTTCAACATCGATAATAGCACCATTCAAGTATCCTGGGTATTGAGTAGATACACCTACTTTTTCTTCTCCTGCTTTTTCATATTGAAGAACGTATGTGTGTGAAGATTGACCATCATTGTCGGTAGAAACATTTGAAACAGTAATTGTCACAGTTGCTGCTTCAGCGTCAATAGCAATTGATTTTGTTGCAGTTTGACCCATTACTGTTGTTGAGATTTGATCTTCAGTAGGAAGTTCAGTACCAGCCATAGTGTAATTATACACCTTTGAATCAAAACCTTCAACTGCAACACCATTCACTGATAATGCTGAAAGACGTGAATAATATACCAATGAAAGGTTGTCAAAAATCAAAGTATTATCTTTACCAACAGCAGAAGAACCTCCAAAATAATCACCTGCCGAAATAATCACGTTGATTTTTTCAGGTGTTGAAGATGTTTTGTAAGGAATAGGTTGTTCAAAATAAGTCCAAGAAGATGCATCACCTTGAATTGAGTAGTTAAGATAAGAAATTAACTCTGCATCAGATGATTTTGAAACAGCACCACCTTGGTCTGTTGTCATTCCCAAAATATTTTTATCGCGGTCAACCATTGTAACAGTAGCGGCACTACCCATCAAGACATTATTTCCTGGCACTTTTGCTTGAGACCATTGACCTTTCCATGAATAAACGATTACCGACGCTGGTTCGCTTGGTTTTGACGAACCATGAGAACGTTGATAATAGAATGAAATAGCATCAGGTTTATAAGTAAATGCAAGACCACCAAATACACCACCATCCTTATTTGATGGATCTCCAAACATACCTCCCTTTGATGTTGCCCAAGATGTACCTAACGACATATAACCAGGAACAATTTGAGATGATTTATATGGGTTAGCTGTGTGAATCAATTTTACGGCATACGCACTTCCATCGTAACCGCCTGAATATTGTCCTCCAACCTCAGTTGCCCCAGTTCCGCTCATTCCAATAACGTGAGAGATACACCAACTTTCTGGTTGTTTGCCTTTTTTTGATGTGTTATTTTTACTTGTCCAGGGAACACAATCAACCCAAGAGCCATCAAAATTGCTATTAGGCAATTGTTGTGCAGATGCGATGCTTGAAGAGAAAAGCACAGCTGCACTTAATAAAATTGAGTAAATTTTTTTCATTTTCATATAATTTAAAATTACTTTTTCTTTTTCACAAAAAAACGGTGCAAAGGTACGATTTTTTTACCGAATAGGCAAACTATCTCTTTGATTTTGCATTTTTACAACCCTTTTATTCCAGTAAAAACAACCTTTTGGACAATTTCGCCACATTTTCGGCATTTTAATTAGGTAATTATATACATGTTGGCACAATTCTCTGTGTAACCATCTGATTATTATAATCTAACCCCCTCCGAATTTGCATTCGCAATTCTCGTCCCCCTCTTTTTCTGCGAAAAACAAGGGGACAGCTACATTCCCAAAAGCATAAGTAGCTCTCCCTCTGAATTTTGCGTAGTAAAATTTAGGGGGAGTACGGCGTAGCCGGGAGGGGGTAAGATAAATTTTGTGCCAACAAAGTTTTAGTTCCCTTAAAATTTAATAAGAGCATAATCGATTTCAAAGGAATTATTTTAGATAGCAGTGCATGAGCATCGTAAAATCTTCAAAAAAATAACCAACACTATATAATTAGCTAAGACCTATGAGCCAATGCACTGTTCCCCTGTCCTTATAAAACCTCGAAGAGCTCACGTGTGAGCGAGCATTAGCGAAACTTACCGAAATCTGTCGCTCGCGACTGAGGGGTAAAAACCAAGAAGGTGTGTCAGTATTTTGACACACCTCCCTGCATTTTGTTCTTATGTTCTTCTGTCTAAAATTGACAATTATCCTTTAATCAATTCCATAAGTTTTTGACCGGCAACTACGACACCCTCTTTGTCTTTACCACCAGCTTGAGCGAAACCAGGTTGACCACCGCCACCACCTTTGATTTCTTTGGCAGCTTCGCGCACCATATTTGAGGCGTTGCGACCCTCTTTCACAAGGTCATCGGTCAACATCACTGTTAACAATGGTTTGCCAGCCATGTCGGTTGTTGCTGCGAGGAATGCTGTACGTTCAGCTGATTGAGCACGCACACCAAATGCGACAGACTTAACAACATCGGGCACACGTACTCCCATCAATGTTGCAACTTTAATATCACCTACCATTTCAGCTTTTTCGAGAACTGATTTAGTGAGGTTGTTTACGCGTTCTTTGAAGTATTCTTCAGCTTCTTTACGCAATTCAGCATTTTCTTCAAGTGATTTGCGAAGAGTTTGAAGGAGATTTGGCGCATTGTTAAACATAGCACCGATTTCTTTCAAAGTATTTGCTGTTTCATCGATAGCCTTTTCTACGTTTTCGCCTGTGATAGCCTCGATACGACGGATGCCTGCAGCAATACTGCTTTCAGATACAATCTTAATCATACCGATGTTACCAGTATTTTCAACGTGTGTACCACCACATAGTTCTACCGAGTCGCCATACTTAATCACGCGCACCTCTTCGCCATATTTTTCACCAAATAGTGCCATTGCTCCCATTGCTTGAGCCTCGGCGATAGGCATATTACGACGTTCATCGCGAGCGATTGCTTGACGCACTTTCTTATTAGCAAGTTTTTCAACTTTTGAAAGTTCTTCGGGGGTAACTTTTTGGAAATGTGAGAAGTCAAAACGCAACACTTGTGGAGACACAAACGAACCTTTTTGTTCAACGTGTGTACCAAGCACTTCACGCAATGCTTCATGTAGAAGGTGTGTTGCAGTGTGGTTACAACAAGTTGCAAGACGAGCATCTTCATTGATTTGAGCCACAAATGTAGCTTCGATATCTTTAGGGAGTTTCTTTGACAAGTGAACACCCATACCATTTTCACGTTTAGTGTCGTAGATTTCTACCACATCATCGCCATTAATGAGTTTACCGCTATCACCTACTTGACCACCCATTTCGGCATAAAATGGAGTTACAGAGAGGACGATTTGATAGAACTCTTGATTTTTTTGTTTCACCTTGCGATAACGAAGAATTTGAGTTTCGGCAGTAGCATTGTCATAGCCTACAAATTCTTGTTCACCCTCACGCACTGTCACCCAGTCGGTAGCTTCAACAGCGGCAGCGTTACGAGCACGAGCCTTTTGAGCCTCCATTTCAGTGGTGAAACCAGCTTGGTCGAGTGTCATATTGTTTTCTTTGAGAATCAACTCAGTCAAGTCAAGAGGGAATCCGTAGGTATCATAAAGCACGAATGCTTCTTTACCCGAGATTTCAGTTTTACCAGCTTTCTTTGCAGCATCGATTGCTCCGTCAAGAAGTTTGATACCATTTTCGAGAGTGCGCAAGAACGAATCTTCCTCCTCTTTGATAACCTTCATAATAAGGTCGCGTTGAGCAGGGAGTTCAGGGTAAGCTTCGCCCATACTTTCGATAAGTGTATCGATGAGGCGATACATAAATGCACTCTTTTGATCGAGGAAAGTGTAAGCATAACGCACGGCACGGCGCAAGATGCGACGAATCACATAGCCAGCTTTTGCGTTACTTGGGAGTTGAGAATCGGCGATAGAGAATGAGATTGTGCGCACGTGGTCGGCAATAACACGCATTGCGATGTCAACTTTCTCATTTTCGCCATATTTTTTACCCGAAAGTTCGGCAATTTTACCAATTAATGGAGTAAATACATCGGTATCATAGTTTGATGTTTTACCTTGGAGAGCCATACAAAGACGCTCAAAGCCCATACCTGTGTCGATAACCTTTGCAGGGAGTGATTCGAGTGAACCATCAGCTTTGCGGTTATATTGCATGAACACAAGGTTCCAAATTTCGATTACTTGTGGGTGATCGTGGTTCACAAGGTCGCGGCCATCGATTTCGGCACGTTCAGCATCGCTACGAAGGTCGATATGAATTTCTGAACATGGACCACAAGGACCTGTATCGCCCATTTCCCAGAAGTTATCTTTTTTATTACCGTTAATGATGTGGTCGGCAGGAAGATGTTTTTCCCAAATTGAAGCAGCTTCATCATCACGAGAGAGGTTTTCTTCTTTAGAACCCTCAAATACTGTAGCATAAAGGCGACGTGGGTCAAGTTTCAATACATCAACAAGATATTCCCATGCCCAATCGATAGCTTCTTGCTTGAAGTAATCGCCAAACGACCAGTTGCCAAGCATTTCAAACATTGTGTGGTGATATGTATCCATACCCACCTCTTCAAGGTCGTTGTGCTTACCGCTCACACGAAGACATTTTTGAGAGTCGGCCACACGTTTATACTTCGCCGCGGCGTTACCAAGAATAATATCCTTAAACTGGTTCATACCCGCATTTGTAAACATCAATGTGGGGTCATCTTTGATTACCATTGGTGCAGATGGAACAATTTGATGTTCCTTGCTGCGGAAGAAGTCTTTGAACGACTCGCGTATTTCCTTCGCTGTAAGCATTTTAATAAAATATTTATATGTTTGTTTAATTATTTTTCTTTCAAACTGCAAAATTACAAAAAAAATAATAATTGAGCAATAGCATTAATAGTAACTATATGAACTATAGCGACTATAAAACTATGAGAGATTAGCTATTCTCAACCCTCTATCATCTCCAAAAATTCATCTTCATTGATGATTTTGATGCCGAGGGAGTTGGCTTTTTCAAGTTTAGATGGGCCCATATTTTCACCTGCAAGCACATAGTCGGTTTTCTTAGAAATCGAACCAACATTTTTTCCACCATGCTTTTCAATCAATGCTTTATATTCATCGCGCGAGTGGTGTGTGAATGTTCCACTGATTACGATTGATTTACCTTGCAACTTATCGCTACGCCCTTCAGTAACATCTTCGGCTATAGCAAATTGCAAACCTGCAGCGCGAAGTCGTGCTATAATTTGATGATTCTCCTCTACGGTAAAATATTCTATAATACTTTCGGCTATGCGCACACCCACATCTTCGATTTGAGTGAGTTCGTCGGCGGTCATTGCCATTAATCGGTCGATATCGCCCACAGTGCGAGCAATTTTCTTAGCAGTAGTTTCACCCACATAAGGAATTGATAGAGCAAACAATACTCGCTCAAATGGCACTGACTTTGAAGCTTCAAGCCCTTCAAGGATGCGATTTGCGCTACGATTGGCAAATCGGTCAAGCACCACAAGTTGCTCATGTTTCAAATCATAGAGGTCGGCAATATTTTTAATCAGTCCTTGGTTAAACATCAATACGGCTGTTTCCTCCCCTATCCCATCGATATTCATCATGCGACGGCCAACGAAATGCTCCACACGACCTATTACTTGAGGTTCGCAAGCATATTTATTGGGACACACCCATGCCGCCTCCCCTTCAACACGTTGCAACACAGTGTCACATGCGGGACAATGGGTTACAAATGCGATAGGATTAACACCCTCTTTGCGTGCCGAGGTATCAACGCCTGTGATTTTAGGAATAATCTCACCCCCTTTTTCAACATACACCATATCGCCGTCGTGAATGTCGAGTTGGCGTATAATATCTTCGTTATGGAGCGATGCTCGTTTCACAATTGTACCCGAAAGCAAAACTGGCTCGAGATTGGCCACTGGAGTAATTACTCCTGTTCGCCCTACCTCAAACGACACATATTTCAATTCGGTCAACGCTCTTTCGGCTTGAAATTTATATGCTATAGCCCAACGTGGAGATTTAGCAGTAAAACCAAGATTAAGCTGCTGGCGAAGTGAGTTTACCTTAAACACAAGTCCATCGGTCGCTACTGGCAACTCTTTACGAGCCTCGTCCCAATGGTTGATAAACTCATCAACTTGCTCAATTGAATTGAGTCGTGTCATCACGTCCGACACCTTGAATCCCCACTCTCGAGCTTTCACCATATTATCATAATGATTGTCGCAAGGAAGATTGTCGCCAAGCATATAATAGAAATAAGCATCAAGACCTCGACGCGCCACTTCGGCCGAATTTTGCATCTTCAATGTTCCCGATGCGGCATTACGAGGATTTGCAAATAGTTGTTCTTCATTTTGGGCTCGTTCCTCATTTAATCGGTCGAAAGCTTCCCATGGCAATACGATTTCACCACGAATTTCAAACATTTCGGGATATCCCTCACCCGACAGTTGTAAGGGAATGCTGCGAATAGTCTTAACATTGTCGGTTACAACATCACCCTTTTCGCCGTCACCACGAGTTACAGCACGCACCAATCGACCATTTTCATAGATAAGCGAAATACTCGTTCCGTCAAATTTCATTTCACCTACAATAGAGAATTCCTCACCCATGAGTTGCTGACGAGTGCGACGCATATAGTCGTCAACCTCCGCTATAGAGTATGTATTACCAAGTGAGAGCATAGGGTGAATGTGAGCCACTTGCGTAAAACCTTTAGTAAGGTCACTACCCACACGATGTGTAGGCGACAAAGGATCATCATATTGTGGAAAATTGCGTTCCAACAATTCAAGCTCTTTCATGAGCATATCAAAATCCTTATCGCTTATTTGTGGCGAATTTAACACATAGTAATTATGATTGTGACGATTTA
Source organism: Muribaculaceae bacterium (assembly GCA_017424575.1). GTDB lineage: Bacteria > Bacteroidota > Bacteroidia > Bacteroidales > Muribaculaceae > RGIG4079. The sequence continues at coordinate 3,095 of JAFOYQ010000095.1, read as the reverse complement.
ACTCCTCACGTAGAGTCTCAATGCGTTGCTTAATTGCGTCCATATTGGTGTTATATTTCTTTTACGCAAAAATAACTAATCAATTGCAATCACACAACATATTTATCCTAAAAATCAACAGCCGACTCTCACGAGTTGGCTGCCAATCAATACATACTTACTTATGAAAAAACTTTCTTCTGCTATTTTCATCATTAAAACACCCAACTCACATTAATTGTTCGGATAAAAGGATTATAAAATAAAAATAAATCATAATGTACTACGATAATAGGCAAAACGAGGCTAATGGGGAAGATTTATAAACAGATTTTATATAACAAAAGAACCGAGAGAAATTCGTCTCGGTTCTTTTGTTATTATGCGTTTAAGTTCTACTTTTCTTATTTAAGCAATTTATCTATATCGGCGCCTACAACTGAGCAACTGCCACCTTCAATTGGCGTATTTACTGTTGGTGCGCTTTTTATGACACCATTAACTGCAAGAGCCAATTGGCGACCAACATTTTCTTTCGTTACTTGCTCCCATTTTTCGGCATCGGCAAACTTAAACAATGCTTCATAACCATTATATTCATTTGGACCAATGGCTAATGTCACAGTTTCTGATATTAGTGGAGTTTGCTCATAAACGATTAATAAATGTATATCGCCACCATCATGATTATTTAATGGCAGAAATGTGTGAGCAATAGGTTTATCAAAGTTTAATTTGGCAATATAATCTTTAACTATCGCAGTGTCTTTTGTCGCTATCATACCATAAGACCTACATAATTCAGTAAATAGCGTTAGTCCTACACTATCATTTTGCGACACAACAGCCGTTACCTTTTCCATCAACTCTGGCGCATTGTACACCTTGTAAATAGAAACTTCGGCTTGACATGTTTCACTTTTAGGCGCTTCACTTTTGCATGAAAAGAACAGACAACCAATAAACAATAAAGTAAATAAATTTCTCATAGATGTAATTTTAGTTAGGTTATACGATACGCAAATATATCGACTATTTTTTATAAAAGCAAATCCTCGCAGAAAATTATTTTCTGCGAGGATTTTATATTGATGCACAACACATTAACTATGCACTATCGGCAACAATGCATTATGACCTATGAATTGACATTACATCATTCCGCCCATGCCTCCCATGCCTGGTTGCATTGGAGCTGCTGGAGTTTCTTCTTTCTTTTCTGCAATAACGCATTCGGTTGTGAGGAACATACCAGCGATTGACGCAGCATTTTCGAGAGCTACGCGAGTCACCTTAGCGGGGTCGATAACACCTGCTGCAAGGAGGTTTTCATAGATGCCTTTGCGAGCATTGTAACCAAAGTCGCCTTCACCTTCTTTCACTTTTTGAACAACTACTGCACCTTCAACACCGGCGTTTGCTACGATTTGGCGAAGTGGTTCTTCGATAGCACGTTTCACGATTTGAATACCAGTTGTTTCGTCATCGTTTTCGCCTTTGAGGTCTTCAAGCTTAGCAACGCAACGGATATAAGCCACACCACCACCAGGAACGATACCTTCAGCGATAGCTGCACGAGTTGCGCTCAATGCATCGTCAACACGGTCTTTCTTTTCTTTCATTTCCACTTCACTTGGAGCGCCAATGTGAAGAACAGCTACACCACCAGCGAGTTTTGCAAGACGTTCTTGAAGTTTTTCGCGGTCGTAGTCGCTTGTTGTTTGTTCGATTTGAGCTTTAATTTGAGCCACGCGTGACGCGATAGCTTCGCTTGCACCGTTACCATTAACAATAGTAGTATTTTCTTTGTTTACAGTAACTTTTTCAGCACGACCAAGGTATTCGATAGTAGCGCTTTCGAGTTTCATGCCTTTTTCTTCAGAGATAACTACACCACCAGTCAACACAGCGATATCTTCGAGCATTTCTTTGCGACGGTCGCCAAAGCCTGGAGCTTTAACAGCACAAATCTTCAACGAGCCACGGAGACGGTTTACCACAAGTGTTGCCAATGCTTCTTGGTCAACATCTTCAGCAACAATCAATAATGGACGACCACTTTGAGCAGTTGCTTCAAGAATTGGAAGCATATCTTTGAGGTTAGAAATCTTCTTGTCAAAGATGAGAATAAATGGAGATTCCATTTCGCATTCCATCTTTTCAGTATTTGTCACAAAATATGGAGAAATGTAACCACGGTCAAATTGCATACCCTCTACGATATCAACTGTTGTTTCAGTACCTTTGGCTTCGTCAACAGTGATAACGCCCTCTTTTTTCACTTTTTTCATAGCTTCAGCAATGAGGCTACCAATAGCTTCATCGTTGTTAGCCGAGATACGAGCTACATCTTCGATTTTCTTGAAGTCATCACCCACTTCTTGAGCCATTGCTTTGATGTTTTCAACAACAACGCCTACAGCTTTGTCGATACCACGTTTGATATCCATTGGGTTAGCACCTGCTGCAACGTTTTTGAGGCCAACATTGATGATTGATTGAGCAAGAACAGTAGCAGTAGTTGTACCATCACCAGCATCATCACCAGTTTTAGAAGCAACCTCTTTTACGAGTTGAGCGCCCATGTTTTGGAATGCATCTTCGAGTTCTACTTCACGAGCTACTGACACACCATCTTTTGTGATGTGAGGAGCACCGAATTTCTTTTCGATAATAACGTTGCGACCTTTAGGGCCAAGTGTTACTTTTACGGCATCAGCAAGAGCGTCAACACCTTTTTTGAGCTCTTCGCGAGCTTTAATATCAAATTTAATTTCTTTTGCCATGATTTCTATTTTTGTTTAGTTGTTTTCTTATTCAGTAATGATAGCCAAGATGTCATTTTGGCGCATGATGAGATATTTATTACCATCTACATCAATTTCAGTACCTGCATATTTACCATAAAGTACTGTATCACCCTCTTTTACTACCATTTCTTCATCTTTAGTGCCATTTCCAGCAGCAAGAACTACACCTTTAAGAGGTTTTTCTTTTGCTGAATCGGGGATAATAATACCTGCTACGGTTACTTCTTCGGCAGGGCATGGATTAACAAGCACTCTGTCTGCCAATGGTTTAATATTCATAACTGTAATTTTTTTTAAATTTTTATT
>JAFOYQ010000012.1 GCA_017424575.1 Muribaculaceae bacterium | reverse complement strand
TAAAGCAAAAAAGATGTACCAAATTGATTTGGCACATCTTTTTTTCATTTATATTTGTCGATAAAGGTTATGCGAAACTGATTGTTTGCCCTTCACTGCTGTGTGATTCCTCTTTCGAATTTAATTCGGCAGGTTTACCTTCTGATACCGACTTAACAAGAGTGCGAAGATTTTCAATCTCCACTTTGTCGCGAGTATATGTAGGTGATTTTTCCAATGCCTCAACTATTGCATCATCGTCCATTGCCTCAAGACTCAATACGATTGTGCGTAGATTGTCTTTAGTTGTTGTCATCTTATTCACCTTGTCTTGGCCATATACATCTTCAATGCGTTTACCCTTTGAAGCCTCTTGTTTTTCGAGAGTTGGAGTTCCACCTTGAGGGAATTTAATGACACCGCCCTCTTTTGTTTCTATTTCACGAGAGTCGCGGAGTTCCATATCAAAGCCGGCAGCCAAGATTGTAATTTTTACTTTATTGCCAAGCGACTTGTCGATAGTAGCACCCCAAATGATGTCAACACCTTCATTAATGCCCGAAACAAAGGCTGTGATTTCTTTTGTTTCGCTCATTGCAAATGGTTGTTCGGCTTCATCAGAGAAGTAGATATTAAACAACAATTTCTTTGATTTCATGATGTCGCGATTCTTGAGCAATGGTGATTTCAATGCTTCATCAAATGCTTTTGATACACGATTTTCACCTTCGCCATAACCGCTTGAAATAATTGCAGCACCACCATTGCGCAATGTTGTGTCAACATCGTTAAAGTCGAGGTTGATATACCCTTCGCCAGTGATGAGTTCAGAGATGCTTCGTGCCGCGATAGTCAATGTATCGTCGGCCTTACCAAACGCGTTTAGGAAGGTCAAGTCGCTATATATCTCTGACAAACGCTCGTTGTTGATTACCAACAAGGCATCGACATACTTGCTCATTTCATCGGCACCATCGAGTGCTTTTTCAATCTTTGTTTGACCTTCAAACAAGAATGGAATTGTCACAATACCAATTGTGAGCAGACCCAATTCGCGAGCGACACGAGCTACAACTGGAGCAGCACCAGTTCCAGTGCCACCACCCATTCCGGCAGTGATAAACACCATCTTTGTGCCGTTGCTCAACATTTCGCGTATATCATCTTCACTCTCTTCGGCTGCCTTTTGAGCTTTTTTAGGGTCATTTCCAGCACCTTTACCACGGGTAATTGTGGGTCCCAACAACAACTTTTTTGAGACAGGCGAGTTTTCAAGTGCTTGATTATCGGTGTTGCACACAACAAATGCCACATCTTTGACATCTTGCTTATACATGTTATTGATGGCGTTATTTCCACCACCACCTACACCCACTACCATAATGTCGGGGGTGCGGTCGTTACCTATCATAAAGTTACCCTGTTCTGAAATTTCCTCTATACTCATGCTGGTTATATTTTTTGCTTTATTATTATCCATAGCCTACTCCTCCTCCTCTTCAAGTATCATTCTCAACTTGTTTTGTATTTTCGTCAAAAGATTCTTTGCACTGTTGCGTGTACCAGTCTTTTTGTCTTTATTTTCTTTGTCTTTATTTATCTCCTTAAACTCTTCTATCACTTTGGGGGCAGGCGCAGGCTCTCCTATCACTACCTCTTCTTGAGGCTCAATTACAACTTGTTTGGGGCCTTCCAAGCACTCTTCCAATCCCTTCAATTGCGAAGCTGCATATAGCACCGAAATTACATCAATAGCATCATCTTGACTAATGCTATTGTCCAACACTCTCACTTTACCATTAATCATTCCTGCTCTCACCTTGAGCCCACTTTGAGCCTCAAGATATGAGTTGAAACCTTTAAGTTTTGCACCACCACCCACGATTACAATTCCGTTGGGTAGGTCGGTTGTTTTATATCCGCCTAATGTGGTTTGATTAATAATATTTGCAATAATTTCGCGAGAACGATATTGAACATAATTATTTACTTCGGCATCGTCAACACCTTCAATCATGCTTGATTTTCCAGCAGCGCCAACCGTTTCTTGAGGATTAGCATTGGCGGTGCGTTTCACTCTCTCGGCAACCTCCTCGGTAATGCTCAATGTAGTGAGGTCGCGAGTAATATTACGCGAGCCCAATGGGATTGTTGCCATATATTGCATTGCACCCCCTTTGTGAATTGATGCTGTAGTGATTTCGGCGCCAAAGTCAACGAGCATACATCCGAGTTTTTTCTCATCGTCGCTCAAAACTAAGTCGGCCAAAGCCGATTGACGCACAATATATCCATTAATATC
>JAFOYQ010000011.1 GCA_017424575.1 Muribaculaceae bacterium | reverse complement strand
GAGCAGCCCAACGACGTGAACCTTCAGTAGTGATTTGTTGTGGAGTGCGAATACCAGCCACAACGTCTTCACCTTGTGCATTGATAAGGTATTCACCATTAAACATGTTTTCACCGGTAGCAGCGTCACGGCTGAAAGCAACACCAGTAGCAGAATTGTCACCCATGTTACCATAAACCATTGCTTGAACGTTTACTGCAGTTCCCCATTCTTCAGGAATTTGGTTCATGCGACGATAGAGGATAGCACGTTCGTTCATCCAGCTATCAAATACTGCACAAATACCACCCCAAAGTTGTTCCCATGCGCTATCGGGGAAGTCTTTACCTGTGAAATCTTTAACGGCTGCTTTGAACAATTTAACAAGGTTTTGAAGATCTGATACTTCAAGTTCTGTATCAAGTTTAACACCTTTTTCTTCTTTAACCTTTTCCATGATAGCTTCAAATGGATCGATGTCGGCTTTGCTCTTTGGTTTCATACCAAGAACAACGTCACCATACATTTGAACAAAACGACGATAACTGTCCCATGCGAAACGTGGGTTGCCACTCTTTTCAGCAAGTGAAGCCACAGTAGCGTCATTCATACCAAGGTTCAACACTGTATCCATCATACCAGGCATTGAAGCACGAGCACCTGAACGTACTGATACCAACAATGGGTTAGATGGTTCATCAAATTGTTTACCTGTCAATTTTTCAACGTGAGCAATAGCTGCTTCTACTTCTTCTTTGATGAGAGCAACTACAGCTTCTTTACCTTTTTGAGTGTACTCTGTACAAACTTCAGTTGTGATAGTAAAACCAGGAGGAACTGGCATACCCAACAAGTTCATTTCTGCGAGGTTTGCGCCTTTACCACCGAGGAGGTTTCTCATCGATGCATTACCTTCAGCTTTACCGTCGCCAAACGTATAAACTCTTTTCATGAATTTGTATAAATTTATATTAATAAAATTGGTTAGTACGATATTAAATTATCTATCATGCAAATTTAAGAATTTATAATGACAAAACAAAAGATAATGCACATTATTTTCTGACAATGAATAAAAACATAAAAATACCAAATTAATTGAAACCCATCAGCAATTGCGATGGAGTCAAATGGACTTTATTCTTGGCTATGAGATTAAGTTAAGTCACTCACACCCCTGTCACGATATTTGTGATGATTTGAAAGGGAATTATCCAAAGGATTTCAAGTGGACTGGGTGGCATCCTAATGACTTATGCTATGTTATTACAATATCCAAGAAGGGTATAAAAGAGTGGTTAAACCAACCTCATAAACATTATGAAAGTAAAAATGAGTTGTTATTGAAAATTGATGAAGTTTTATCTACTTCAATATACAAAGGGGTATTACCTGATATTAATAATGATTCAATTTCAGCACATTTGTTTGAAACAACGATAAATGGGGATTTGTCATGGATAATAGTGAGGTTAACACCTAAAGACATTGCTCGGCTTTATAGTATAACTGATAGTGATAAGATGATAGGATTAATAAAAAAATAACCCACAAAATGGTAGCACCTCAAGGAACTGCAATCCTTGTAACACACCATAATGTGGTTCATTCCATAAAGTTACTAAATAACTTTTAATATAACAACAATTAAGTACAATAAAAGTTTATCTATTGTTTATATAATACCCATTTTTCAGGAATATGCAATTCATATTTTGTTGAAATTAATGTCACAACATCTCCAAAGAGTGATTTATATAACAACAAATGTAAGATAAAAATGACTTGACAAAGCGAGACATCTGCCTAACACTATTTAACACTAATCAATAAAGGTGTCACTAAAGACAAAGAGGGAAAGTCTATCTCAATCAAAGATGTGATGATGATTAATTACTTTAACTTTGTCAACTATTAAGGGCCTATTATTTATTCTTTTTTGTAACTTTGTAAAAAATTTAATTTTAACGATTTTGGGACGAAAAAATAGGAGAGACCTTCCCACATTGGAAGGCGTAGAAATTATAGATGTAGCAGCAGAAGGGAATAGCCTTGCCAAAGTCAATGACATGGTAGTATTTATCCCTTATGGCGCGCCAGGTGATATTGTAGATGTAAAACTTCGCAAAAAGCGCAAATCGTATGCTGAAGGGAACATCGTAAATATGGTAAAACCATCAGACATTCGCGTTGAGCCTAAATGTGAACATTTTGGCACATGCGGTGGTTGCCGTTGGCAACATTTACCATACGAATTTCAACTAAAGTGCAAGCAACAACAAGTACAAGATGCTCTTGAACGCATTGGGAAAATTGAAATCCCCGAAATTACACCAATTCTCGGATCAAAAAACATTTGGGAGTATCGAAATAAGATGGAATATACTTTTTCCAATAAAAAGTGGCTCACCTTTGAGCAACTAAATAGTGGAGAGGAATTTCCCGACCGAGATGCAGCTGGATTTCATATTTCAGGTGCATTTGACAAAGTGCTCGACATCAATAAATGCCATCTCCAAGATGATTTTGGCAATCAATTGCGACTTTTCATTAAACAATACGGCAAAGACAACGGTTATAGTTTCTATGATCTAAAAGCTCAAGAGGGTTTGTTAAGAACCTTAATGATACGCATTGCATCTACAGGCGAGATTATGGCAGTGATGGTATTTGGCGAAAATGACAGAGAAAAGATTAACCAACTTATGACTGCCGTAGAGGAAAAATTCCCTCAAATCACATCATTACTCTATGTAATTAACCTCAAAGTAAATGATACCATTTCCGATCAAGAAATTATCACTTTCAAAGGTAAAGATTATATCGAGGAAGAGATGGAAGGGTTGAAATTCCGCATCGGTCCAAAGTCATTCTACCAAACAAACTCTCGTCAAGCATACGAACTCTATTCAGTCACTCGCAATTTCGCAGAATTAACTGGTAATGAGTTGGTTTACGACCTCTATACTGGCACTGGGACAATTGCCAATTTCGTAGCAAAACGCGCAAAAAAAGTCATCGGCATTGAATACGTACCCGAAGCTATTGAAGATGCAAAAATTAACTCAGACGTAAACAACATCAACAACACTCTATTCTATGCCGGAGACATGAAAGATGTATTAACCGATGAGTTCATTGAAAAGCATGGTCGTCCCGACGTAATGATTGTTGACCCACCACGTGCTGGCATGCACCAAGATGTTGTTAATGTGATTCTAAACGCATCACCTCGTCGCATTGTATATGTAAGTTGCAACCCTGCTACGCAAGCACGCGACTTGGCTTTGCTCGACGAAAAATATAAAGTAGAAGCTATTCAACCAGTAGATATGTTCCCACACACTCACCACGTTGAAAATGTGGTAAAACTTACCCTAAAGAATTAGATTCCAGCCAAGGTTGAATTATAATAATTTACGTTTCCCGTTACTTCTTCACCAATAAAAGAGGGGATGGGAAACGTTTCTTTTTCATCGTTCAATTCGATTTCTGCAACAATTAACCCCTCATGCACTCCATGAAACTCATCAACCTCCCAAGTATAGCCCTCAAGTTCAATAACATATCGCTCTTTTTCAATAATATAACCTTGACGCAACTTTAGCATTTCAATTGCATCATTCATTGGAATAGGATACTCCCATTCATCACGTGTAGCACCCTTTGAGATACCTTTAATTGTTATATATGCCGATTGGTCTTTTATTCTTATTCTCACAGTGGCCTCCTTTTGCGTTGACAAATAACCTTGTTTTATCACATGTGAAGCAACTGCACAGCTACGATATTCTCTCGTTTTAACCAAGTATTTACGTTCAATTTCTTTTGCCATAATATCTAAAAGACCATTTATTAAAATTGATTAGTCAAAATTAATTTGTAATGACTAACTCTGCAAAGATAATCAATTTAGAATTAACAAAAACAACATGTTCTATCTTTTTATAGATATTTTTTAACATCACCTCAACTATTCACATAACACAAATAATAATTAGATTTACATCATTGCTCTCACTTTTTGGCAAAATTCTTGTTAAAATAATTTGATTTCACTACCTTTGTGAATAGTATCCCTTAATTTGATTTATAAATAAAAAACTATAATGTTATGATGAAAAGATTTATCACATCAATGCTCGGTTCAATTGCCGGTTTTTGGATCTCAATGTTAGTAATTGGAATAAGTATATTTATTATAATTATTGCTGCAGCTAGCAGTAGCAGTTCCGATGTCAAACTATCTGATAAAGGCATTTTAGAATTAGATTTATCAGGAGCATTATTTGAGCGTGAAAAACCCATAGCTTCTATCTATGATTTTCAATCTTATAACGAAAATGCATTATATCTAAACGACATACTCAGTTCTATTACATCGGCAAAAGATGATGATAAAATTCATGGTATATTTATTAATTGTAAAGGTGCTTCAATTGGCTTAACAAGTTGTCAAGAAATCATTGATGCTCTTAAACAATTCAAAGAGTCAGGCAAATGGGTTTATGCCTATGCCGACAACTATACTGAAAGTGATTACTTCATTGCAAGTGTTTCTGATTCAATATTCCTTAATCCAGTTGGCTCGGTAGATATCCATGGTTTGTCAGCAACAACTATATTTTACAAAGGTTTCATGGACAAAATTGGAGTAGAAGCACAAGTCCTAAAAGTAGGAACTTACAAAAGTGCTGTAGAGCCATTCTTGTTAACTGAAATGAGCGAAGCAAGTAGAGCACAACAAGAACACTATTTAGGTAACATTTGGGGGTTTGTTTGTGATAATATTTCAGAAGCGCGCAAAGTCAGCAATACCGACATTAATATGTGGGCCGACTCATTGGTGTTTACACAATCTCCCAAAGATTATCTTAACCTAAAAATAATTGACAAGTTGTATTATTATGTTGATGTCGAAAACATGCTCCGCAACAAATTAGAACTTGCCGATTCAGAAGAATTAAATTTCATCTCTCCAAAGGAATATAATTCATTGAAAAACATTTTGAAACAATCAACTGCAACTGAACATATTGCTGTATTATATGCCAATGGAGATATAGTTGATACAGGCGAAGGTGGTATTGTCGGCGATGTTATGACACCTCAAATTCTTGATTTAGCAAAAGATGACAACGTAAAAGGGCTTGTTCTTCGCGTTAATTCAGGCGGCGGTAGTGCATTTGCATCAGAACAAATATGGAATGCCCTTGAGACATTCAAAGCTACAGGCAAACCATTCTATGTTTCAATGGGAGACTATGCAGCATCAGGTGGATACTACATTTCATGTGGAGCTGATTCTATCTATGCAAACCAAACTACTCTTACTGGTTCAATCGGTATTTTCGGCATTATCCCTAATACTCAAAAACTCCTCAATGAAAAATTAGGTGTTACAACCGCAACCGTTAGCACTAATAAGAACGGCAATTTCATGTCATTAACTTCACCAATGACTCCAGAACAAAAGGACAAAATGCAACGTTATATTGAACGTGGATACGAGACATTTGTAAAACGTTGCGCTGATGGTCGAGGTGTTTCAATTGATTCTATCAAGCAAATCGCTGAAGGTCGCGTTTGGGATGGCATTACAGCAAAATCAATCGGATTAATTGACAACTTTGGCGGGTTGGAGCAAGCTATAAATGATATGACTAAAAGAACAGGCATTGACAATATCGTAGAATATCCAATAAACGAGCCTTCAATCCTAAACGAAATAATTACATCTTCTTCTCTTTCAAATACAAAGATTCAAGAGAATAGTATTAAAGATATGGCTGAATACGTTAAAATTGTAAATCGTATAAAACAAATGTCTTGCGTTCAATGTAAGATGGAGGATATTATTATCAAATAAATCTGCTTGTTATGACCCATACAAAACTACCTAAATACGTATTATGGCCGATTTCTAAATTATATGAATTTGGCGTGACTTGTCGTAATAGGTTGTTTGATTGGGGCATACTAAAACAAGAGGAATTTAATGTACCCATCGTTGTTATCGGCAATATTGCTGTAGGAGGAACAGGTAAAACGCCTCACACTGAATATATAATAAAGGAACTACAAAGTCGATACAACATAGCAATACTTAGTAGAGGATATAAACGCAAAACAAAAGGATTTGTCATTGCGACTAAAGATTCTACTCCGAATCAAATAGGTGACGAGCCATATCAAATGTATAGTAAATTTAATGGCTCAATTCCTGTTGCCGTGTGCGAAAATAGGAGAGTAGGGATTGCAAAACTTTTGGATATTAACAAAGATATCAACCTAATATTGCTCGACGATGCATTCCAACATCGATATGTTAAGCCATCGGTTGCCATACTTCTCACCGAATATAGTCGTCCATTATTTGAAGATGAAATGCTACCTCTTGGGAATCTTCGAGAACCAATTGTAGCATTAAATCGAGCCGATATGGTAGTTGTTACAAAATGTCCTGAAAATATCAAGCCAATGGAAACGCGCATTTTCAACAACAAACTAAAGGCTTTCCCATATCAACATCTATCATTCTCAAAATTTAATTATGGACAACTCGTGCCACTATTTCCACATGAAGTTTCATCAATTCCATATTTAGATTGGCTTAACAACGACGATGTAATTTTAGCAGTTTGTGGCATAGGGAATCCACAGCCATTTATCAAAAAAGTCAGATCATACAGTGCTCGAGTAAAAATATCAACATATCCCGATCATTACGAATTTAATGATTCTGATTTAGAGTTTATACGTAAGCGTTTTCTCTCAATAGAGGCTAAAAACAAATACATTATAACAACAGAAAAAGACGCAGTTAGATTAATCAATAACCCCAATTTACCTAAGGAAATCAAGCCACACATATTCTACCTTCCCGTAGAAGTTGAATTTCTTAATACTGGCTCTGATTCTAACTTTATAAACACATTAATTGAACTAATTAATAAACATCAAAAAATATAACAACTTAAACTATTTGTAATATGCTAAAGCAAATTAACGAAACAGCAGACTATATCAAGTCTAAAGTTGACAATCTTCCTAAAATAGCAATAATCTTGGGTACTGGATTAGGAGCCCTCGTTGATAGCATTGAAGATGCTCAATATATCCCATATACCGAAATCCCTAACTTCCCAGTTTCCACAGTAGAGGGACACAGTGGCAATCTTATTTTTGGAATGTTAGGAGGAAAACGTGTCATGGCTATGCAAGGTCGTTTTCACTACTATGAAGGTTATGACATGAAAGAAGTAACTTTCCCTGTAAGAGTAATGAAGGCTCTTGGCATAGAAACTCTATTCGTAAGTAATGCAGCGGGTGGTATGAATAAAGAGTTCCAAGTTGGAGATATTATGATTATCACTGATCATATTAACCTATTCCCAGAGAATCCTCTTCGCGGAAAGAATTACAATGAATTAGGCACTCGTTTCCCAGCTATGACTGAGGCTTACAGTCATCGTCTTATAAATCTTGCTAAAGATATCGCAAAAGAAAATGATATCAGAATTATGGAAGGGGTATATGTTGGCACATCTGGTCCAACTTTTGAAACTCCAGCTGAATATGAATTTTTCCGCATAATTGGTGGCGACGCTGTAGGTATGTCAACCGTACCCGAAGTTATTGTTGCTAATCATGCGTCAATGGAAGTTTTTGGTGTATCTGTGATTACCGACCTCGGAGGCAAAGATATTACAGAAGTTCCTACCCATGAAGAAGTTCAAAAAGCGGCAATGAAAGCTCAACCTAAAATGGTTGAAATTATGAAAAACTTAGTATCTCGTATTTAATATGGCTGAAAAAGAAACCGAGATATCACAACTTGGCGAATTTGGGCTAATAAAACATTTAACCGATAACATAGCCCTTAAAAATCAGTCTTCTATTAAAGGAGTAGGCGATGATTGTGCTATTATCAAGTACGATAATGAAGAAACACTTGTCACTACCGATCTCTTAATGGAAGGAATACATTTTGACCTGACATACGTACCTCTCAAGCATTTAGGATATAAAGCGGCTGTAGTAAACTTTTCAGATATATATGCTATGAATGGGAAACCACAACAGATTGTAGTAGCATTAGGTATCTCAAAACGTTTTACTGTAGAACACATTGAAGCACTATATAGTGGCATCAAGCTTGCTTGTGAGATTTATGGAGTAGATTTAGTTGGTGGAGACACTACATCTTCTCGTGCTGGACTAACAATTAGTATTACCTGTATCGGTTCTGCTTCTAAAGAAAAAATCACTTATCGCAACGGAGCTAAAGATAGTGATTTAATTTGCGTAAGTGGCGATTTAGGAGCAGCATATATGGGACTCCAACTCCTCGAACGAGAGAAGATTGCATCGGCAGGACAGGCTGATTTTCAGCCACAATTTCAAGGAAAAGAATATCTTATTGAGCGTCAATTAAAACCCGAAGCGAGAAAAGACATTGTCGCTGAACTTGACAAATTAGGTATAGTACCAACCTCAATGATTGATATTTCAGATGGCCTGTCTTCAGATATCTTACATATATGCCAACAAAGTAATGTGGGTTGCAGAATATATGAAGATAGGATTCCCATTGATTACCAAACAGCAATCATGGCAGAGGAACTCAATATGAATCTTGTCACAGCAGCACTTAATGGTGGAGAAGATTATGAGCTATTATTTACTGTTCCTTTACACATGCATGAGCAAATCGAAAAAATTACAGGAATAAAAATAATAGGACATATTACTAAACTAGAACTTGGCAGTGCTTTAATCACACGAGATGGTGCTGAAATTCCACTAACTGCACAAGGTTGGAATCACCTTTCATAATAAATAGACCACTTTTGTGGTCTATTTTTGTTTAGATATAGGAATTTATATTGAACCCATTAGGCACATTGAAAATAAATTAGTAAATTTGCACTTATAAATCAAAATAGCACATTCAACTTATGATAAATCGAATTTTAATACGAATAAAGGTTGTACAAATTCTTTATTCATACCTATTAACTAAAGGTGAGTTCAAACTTGAGACTTTCAATGACAACATCTCTCGAGACAAAAAGTATGCAAGCTCTATCTATTTTGATTTAATACTCCTAATTCTCAAACTTTCAGGATATAATATCGGCAATAAGGCTAATATTACTCCAAGTCTATTGCAAAATTGCAAGATTGCTAAACTACTCATTAATAATAATGATATTAAAGCTCTTATTGCAAAAGAAAATCATAATATAGGATATTATGATAATATCATTTCAGATCTTAACAACCTAATAATTTCTTCATCAGTATATAAAGATTTTGCAAAGAAAAAAAGCACTACTTTAGAAGACGAAGTTACACTTTGGAATGTTATTATAGGTACAATTTTCTTGAAAAATGAAAAATTTGTATCTGCATCACGCCAAAACGAAGGGTTTACACTCAACGGCTTTGAACTTGGTAGCGAATTGCTCATGAACTCTCTATCCGAGTTATGTGATAATCGTATGTCTTTGACAAATGCTCGCACAGCATTAAGCACATCTCTTGATAAATCATATGAATTATATTTTTGCATTCTTAATTTAATGATTGAACTCACTAAACTTCAAGCAGAAAATATTGAAAATGCAAAAAACAAATTCTTGCCAACATTAGAAGATTTAAATCCGAATACAAAGTTTATTGACAATAAACTTATTGACTTAATTATAAATAATCCTAATTTTGAAGAAGGTTTATCGAAAACATCTATTAATTGGGCAGAAGAACCCATTCTCTTAAGAAACATTCTTAACTCAATAATCACTTCTGATGCATATAACGAGTATATGTCAAGCAATGATTCAAGCCTTGCAAGTGATTGTGACTTATGGAAAAACATCTTAAAGAACATCATTTTCAACAATGATGATTTCATTGAATTACTTGAGTCAAAGTCTTCTTTCTGGAATGATGATTTGCATGTTATTGGGACATTTGTAATTAAAACGATTAAACAATTCGCAAACAATCCCGAATCTGAAATTAATCCTATTAGTCAATTTAAAGATGAGGAAGACGCAAAATTTGGCATTACTTTGTTTGATGAAACAATCACAAACTTTGAGACATATAGAAGTTATATTGACAAATTCATTAGCAAACAATGGGATTCAGATCGCTTAGCATTTATGGATATTGTTATCATGACAACAGCTATTGCCGAAATGCTCAAGTTCCCACTTATCCCAATTCCTGTTACATTGAATGAATATATTGAAATAGCCAATAGCTATAGCACTGCGAAAAGTGGTCAATTTATCAATGGTATTCTCTATTCTGTCATAAATCACTTAAAAAGTGAAGGCAAATTGAACAAATAACAAACTAAAACTATTATTTTTGTATAGATATTAATAAATTAAATTTATAACTATGTTAACAACTTCAATTCTACTCCAAGCACAACAAGGTGGAGGAATGTCAAGCCTCATCATGATTGTTGCTCTTATTGTAATCTTCTATTTTTTCATGATTCGTCCTCAACAAAAAAGACAAAAAGAAATCAGAAAATTCCGCGAAGGACTTAAAACTGGTGACAAAGTAATTACCGCTGGAGGCATCTATGGAAAGATTCGCAATGTTAATGATACTACATTTCAAATTGAAATTGCAGAAGGAGTAAAAATTATCATCGATAAAGGTTCTGTATATCCTTCAGCTGCTGACGCTGCACAAGAAGCAAATAACGAAATTCAAAAATAATGAATAGTTAAAACACAAGCCTATTCAATTTGTATTGAATAGGCTTTTCCTTATATGAATATCAAAAAACACATATCAACCATTCGTACAGAATTAAAAAGTGCACGAGGGAAAAAACTCTTGCAGTTTTTATTATTTACTTTTATTGCGTTTATTTTTTGGTTTGCGCTTACTCTTAACGAAGAATTTCGTTACGATGTAGAATATTCACTATCTCTTAAAGATGTCCCCGATAGTGTGACAGTGATATCCAATGTGCCAAATACTATAAAAACAAACATAACTTCAAAAGGTTACCAATTCCTTAAAAACTCCCTAAAGTCAAATAAAAATATTGAAATCAAGTTTTCTCAATTCAAGACTAATAATAGTCTAAAATTAGGGCAACCTGAATTAAGCGAATTAATTCGCACATCATTCGGATTAAATAGTCACATTAATTCAATTTCGTTGGATTCAATTAATATATATTACACCAACAAACCAGGCAAAATTGTTTCACTTAAAGTGAATGCAATACCATCCACTAATAGTTTATACGTAATTGCAGGAGAAATTTCAACAGATGCTAAAAGCATTGCACTATATTCTATTAATGAAATACCCAATAGTGTTACATCTGTTGAAACAGAGGAGATTATTTGCAATGATCTTACAAAGACCACAACTATCAAAGCCAAAGTTTTAACTCCCAAAGGAATAAGAGCAATTCCCGACTCAGTAAATATCACAATTCCCGTTGAACCACTTTTATCAAAAAAGAAACACATTAATATAGAGGTAATAAATTGTCCTGAAGGCAAACGACTTATTCCATTCCCATCCCAAGTTGAAGTAGGGTACCTAATTCCTAAAAGTCTTTTTAATAATGAGACTAAATTCTTAACAGTTGTCGTTAATTATGAAGATATAGCCGTGCACCCTAATAAACTTCCTGTGCATGTAATAGATATACCTGAATATTACCAAGGTATATATTGTTCCGTTGATAGTGTAGAATATATTATTGAACAATGAATCAACGATTAATAGCGATTACTGGAGGCATTGGCTGTGGCAAGTCGGTTGTATCTAATATTCTACGGGCATTAGAATATCCTGTATATGATTGCGATTCAGAAGCCAAACGACTAATGAATGATAGCAATTACATTAAATCAGAAATCTCCAAAAAGATAAGTTGTGAAGCCATTGCATTAGATGGCTCGATAAATCGACCTGTTCTCGCTAAAATAGTGTTTAATGACAATAAGTTATTATCTCAACTAAATACGATTGTTCATAGTGCAGTTAAAGAGGATATTATCAATTGGACAAAACAGCATCAAACACAACATACATTATTTGTCGAAACGGCTATTCTATATCAAAGTGGGATAAACCTTTTTGTGGATGAAGTGTGGGAAATCCAAGCACCTATAGATTTAAGAATTAACCGTGTTATTTTAAGGAACAATACTACCGCTGAGGATGTCCAATCTCGTATTAATTCTCAACAGCATAATATCGAAAAACTACATGACAACACAAAATATATTGTCAATGACAACATTAAGCCAATACTACCACAAATACTGAATTTAATTAAAGAATTATAAATTTATCAGCATCAATAGATGTAGAGTGTAATTTTCTAAATTCTCTAAGTTCCTGTTTATTCAAATTGGCATATAATATTTGTGGGAATTTAGTCGAACACGTTGAGATATCTTCTCCCTTAAAATCGAATATATAAGAATTCTGATATTTCCCAATATCATCGCTACCTGACCGATTAGCACCAACTACATAATATTGATTTTCAATAGCTCTTGCTATCAACAAATGCTTCCACTCATATTCCTTATCTTTTGGCCAATTAGCAGGCACTAAGAGCAAATCTATCTCATCATCTATATTTCTACACCATACAGGAAATTTTATATCGTAACAAATTTGCATTGATATATTCCAACCACGATATCTAACTATTGGAGATTTTGACACACCCTCTTTATAACTTCTTTTCTCTAAATCATCATTATACAAATGACGTTTATTATAATATTGTATATCTCCCGACGGTTCAACAAAAAAACCTCTATTATAATAATCACTTCCAATATTCATCAAAAAACTACCGCATATGGCAACATTAAAATATTGAGCCCACCTTTTTAATGATAAAATAGTTTTACCATCATCGGTTTCAGCCATTTCATGCAATTTTTCAACTGATGAAACAAAACCAGTACTAAACAACTCAGGTAAGACAACCACATCTGTATCTTTGTCAACCTTATGCAACAATTCAGCAATAGTTATTAAATTATCATCTTTATCTTCCCATGCAATATCATGAGATATAATTGCAACTTTTAATGCGGTATTCATATATAAAGTGATCTTAAATAGAGAATTTATCGGGATAGCAAGCATTTGCGTCTTTATAAAATTCTTTTATTTGTTGCAAATCCTTTTCTATCATTCCGCTAGGTTTAAATTCTTTTTCTACTGATATAGTTTTATTCTTAAAGTCAAACATACCTAATAAAATAGGGACGTTAGCTTGATAAGCAATACGCAAAAAACCAGTTCGCCACTCAGTAACCCTACTTCTCGTTCCTTCAGGGGTTATTGCAATGCACATGGTTTTATATTGCCTAAATTTTTCCACAATCTTATCGGTTAACGAAGACCCCCTTTTTCGAGGCACTGGTATTCCTCCTATCATCTTAAAAAAAATGCCTAATGGGAAGAAAAACCATGTTTCTTTCATTAAAAATCCCGCCTTTCTACCAACCGACATATATGCTAATTTCCCCAAAATAAAATCCCAATTACTCGTATGAGGAGCTACACATATAATACACTGAGGATATTCAGGAGCTGTAATTTTTACAGTCCACCCAAATATCCTCAATATAAGTTTAGCTATAATTTTCATTAATTGAGGGCTTTCTTATTTGCATCTTTTTGAGCTTGGGGCAATTGTTCATTCATTGATTTAACAATGTCTAATACCGATTTATCAAACTCACTGCGAAGTGCGTTATATGCTTGTTTAAAATACTTAGCTCTTGCTATTGAATATTGTTGACGTGTTTCAAAATCTTTAGCAACTTTATCGTAAGAGAATGTTACTCTTTTTAATGTTTTTGTTTGCAATTCTGCTATATCAAAAACAATCTCTTGCATTTTATCAACATCAATACCATCTACATAATATGTAGCCAAAACACATTCTCCAGCCAAGTCGCCACAAGCATACTTGATCTGTTTTTTCAAAATTCTTTTATTTGCCATGATTATCAAATTTTAAGATTAATATATTTATAATGACATTAGATACTTTTTAAATGAAGGGAACGAAGATGACAATTTTACAGTTGATTTAGTCCCTTTCATAAATGCTGCAAGTTTTGCTGGGATTGCAACATCATCCTCAATAATTGATTCAACAGTCTCCTTAAACTTAGCAGGATGTGCAGTTTCCAAGAATACTCCAATTTCATTTTCTTTCAATCCTTCTAAAAGACTTCTATACCCAACAGCACCATGAGGATCCAACAAATATCCTGTAGTCTTATATGTCTCTTTTAATGTTTCTGCAATTTGCTCATCAGTATATGTGCAACCCGATATTTCACTTGCAATTGCGTCATGTGAATTCCCATATAAGTCCAGAATACGAGCAAAGTTAGAAGGAGCACCAACATCCATTGCGTTTGCTATAGTTGCTATAGATGGGCGAGGATTATATTCTCCACTTAATAAATATTGGTAGAATATATCATTTTTATTATTAGCAGCAATGAATCGTTTTATAGGTAATCCCATTCGCTTACCAATCAAACCCGCAGTGATATTTCCAAAGTTTCCGCTTGGCACAGAAACTACAATATTATCTAATGGTTGACCCATTTTAGCCAATTGTGCGTAAGCATAAAAATAATAAAACATTTGAGGCAAAAAGCGAGCTACATTTATAGAATTAGCTGAAGTCAATTGCAATTTTTCATTCAGTTCTGCATCCATAAATGCATTCTTAACCAATGCTTGACAATCATCAAATGTTCCCGAGATTTCTAATGCAGTAATGTTTTGTCCTAATGTAGTAAATTGTGCTTCTTGTATTTTACTTACTTTACCTTTTGGATATAACACAAAGACCTTAACACCTGGAACTCCAAGAAAACCATTTGCAACTGCACTACCAGTATCACCCGATGTTGCAACAAGCACATTAACATCTTTTGTGCCATTTTTCTTATTAAAATATCCAAGTAATCTCGCCATAAAACGAGCACCTACATCCTTAAATGCTAATGTTGGGCCATGAAATAATTCTAAACTATATTTGTTATCATCAACTTTTACTAAAGGAATATCAAAATTTAATGTCTCATTTACAATCTCTTTCAAAGTTTCTGAGTCAATATCATCTCCAAATAAGGTATTCGCAACAACATACGCAATATCTTGAAGAGACATCTCTCCAATATTATTAAAAAATGCCTTAGGAATCATTGGAATACGTTCAGGCATATACAATCCTTTATCAGGTGCTAAACCCTTTACAACAGCCTCTTGGAGAGATGTTTTTGGAGCGTTTCCGCTTGTACTATAGTATTGCATTATATTATAATTTTTATTTTTTAACAATCAGATTTCTTATAAACGCGTCTTGCTTAATTAGCTTAAATCCACCTCTTTGCGCTGAAATTTCATTAAATTGGTCAACATCATCTGCTTCAATTCCCTTATGGTATATTAAAAAAGGAACTGGATTAGATGTATGTGTACGGAGTCGACATGGAGTAGGGTGGTCAGGTAATAACGCTATAGCAACATCATCATTGATTGACCCCAACGCATTAATTAAAGGCTTCAATACTCTACTATCTAAATACTCAATAGTTTTAACCTTCAATTCAACGTCTCCTTCATGCCCAGCCTCATCACTCGCTTCAATATGTAAGAATACAAAATCAGCATCACCTCTTAAAGCGTCAATAGCAGCATTTATTTTACCTTCATAATTGGTATTATATAGTCCTGTCGCCCCGTCAACATCAATAGGCTCCAATCCAGCATACACCCCGATTCCTTTAATCAAATCTACAGCCGAAATTACAACACCTTTTGATATACCATATAGGTCTGATAATTTTTGCATAGAAGGTTTGTATCCTGGAGACCATGGCCAAATGCTATTAGCAGGATCCTTTCCCTCTAAAATGCGTTTTTGATTAATTGGATGCTTTGATAATAGTTCTTGCGATTTCAATATCAAATCATTAATCAAAGTTGCCGTTTCAGATGCTTCTTCTATTTGATGTTTTATTAAAACATCCTTATATGGAGTACCTGGAACATCATGTGGTGGTGTACATAAAATGCGTTTATCAGCATTTTTTATTTTCAACAAATGTCGATATGAAATGCCAGGATAAAATGAGATTCTATCATCTCCAAGTTCTTGTTGCAAATAGTTTATCAGTTCTAATGCTTCTTCGTTTGAGATATGACCTGCTGAATGATTTTTGATTTTGCCATCTTCTATACAAATCAAGTTACAACGCATTGCCATTTCGTCTTGAAGAATTTCAATGCCCATACTTGCCGCTTCGAGAGAACCACGTCCCTCAAATACCTTTGTCACATCGTAACCTAATACCGATAGATTTGCAATTTCACTACCTGGATGAAATCCATTGGGAACTGTTTCTAATATACCCAGTTTCCCATTCTTTGCAAGAAAATCCATTGTTGGAGTTTTGGCAACTTGAAGAGGTGTTTTCCCTCCCAAAGTAGCAATTGGCTCATCGGCCATACCATCTCCGAGTACTATTATATACTTCATAATACTATCTAATATTGGCAATGCTAATTATATCTGCAAAAACACCCGCCGCAGTAACTTCTGCACCAGCGCCATAACCCTTTATCACCATTGGATATTCATTATAACGTTCTGTAGTCAATAATATGACATTATTACTACCTTCAAGCACATAAAACGGGTGAGACGATTTTACTTTTTGCAAACTTACATCCAATTTCCCATTTTCCAAACGAGCTACAAATCTGAAGCGTAAACCTTCATTTTCAGCATTTGCACGCTTATCTTCAAAATCAGCATCAAGATTCTCAATTTTCGCAAAAAACTCATCAACAGTACCTTCAAAACATTCTTCAGGGATAAACAAATGTTTTTCAACATCTTCTTGTTCTACTTCATATCCAGCTTCACGAGCAAGAATTACTAATTTGCGTATTACATCCTTACCACTGAGATCAATGCGAGGATCTGGTTCACTATATCCCTCTTCCTTAGCCATTTTAATAGCTTGACTCATTGAAATGTCACTACTAAGTACATTAAATATGTAATTGAGAGTTCCCGATAGAACAGCTTCAATTCTCAAAATTTTATCTCCTGAGTTTATCAAGCTGTTTATCGTGTTTATAATTGGTAGACCCGCTCCTACATTTGTTTCAAACAAGAACTTGACATCTTTCTTTCGCGCAATTTGTTTGAGTTTAGAGTAGTTTTTATAACAAGATGAAGCTGCTATCTTATTTGCTGCAACTACGTTCACGTTGTGCGACAACAAATCAGCATATAATGATGCTACTCCTTCATTGGCTGTACAATCAACAAAAACAGAGTTAAATATATTCATACCTAATACTCCATTTTTAATATTTTCATGAGTTGCTACAATTTCCGAATTTTCAAGTCGTTCTTTATAATTTGCAATATCAATTCCGTCTCGATCAAAAACGCATTTACGTGAATTGGAGATTCCAACAACTCTTAATTCAAGAGCTTTTTCTTTCAAAAGGTTATCATGCTGCAATCTTATCTGTTCTAATAAATGTTGCCCAACATTTCCAATACCAACCATGAACAAGTTTAACACTTGTGTTTCTGACAGGAAGAATGAGTCGTGAATAACATTCAATGCTTTGCGCAAGTTCTTCAAATCGATTACAAATGATATATTTGTTTCAGATGCACCTTGTGCACATGCAATTACATTAATACCATTGCGACCAAGTGTGTTAAATAGTTTACCGGCAATACCTGTTGATTGCTTCATGTTTTCACCTACAATCGCTACAGTTGCAAGATTGGGTTCAGGTGTTATATCTGAGATTTCACCCGATTGAAGTTCAACAGCAAACTCCTCTTTCAATACAGAAACCGCTAAGTCGGCATCAGCATTTTTTACCGCAAATGATGTATTGTTTTCACTTGATGCTTGTGACACAAGGAACACACTTACACCATTTTTAGCTAAGGCGTTAAAAATGCGAGCATTTATACCAATTATACCAACCATACCAAGACCTGAAACTGTTATCAAGCATGTATCATTGATAGAAGAGATTCCTTTAATTGCTTTACCCTCTGGGCTTGGACGTTGTTCTGATATACATGTACCAGGAGCTGTCGGATTAAATGTATTTTTTATCCAAATAGGAATATTTTTGTGACAAACTGGATAGATTGTTGGCGGGTAAATCACTTTTGCTCCAAAGTTACATAACTCCATAGCCTCTACAAACGACAAATGGTCAATAACATAAGTGTTATTAATCACTCTAGGGTCTGCAGTCATAAACCCATCAACATCAGTCCATATTTCAAGCACTGAAGCATTTAGTGTAGCGGCTAAGATTGCAGCCGTATAATCACTACCACCGCGTCCTAGATTAGTAATATATCCATTTTCATCTGATGATATAAAGCCAGGGACAACTGCTATCTTGAAATTGTTATTATCGAATGTTGCATGAATATATTTTTGAGAAGTATCATTATCTAAAATATGTTTTCCAAACTGCTTTTCTGTCTTAATAAAATTGCGAGAGTCATAATGTTGTGCATCTTTAATAATGCGACTGATTATCACACTCGACAATCTCTCACCATAGCTTACAATAATATCCAAAGTGCGGTCAGATAAATCTTTAATCAAACTCACACCTTTATATATATTTCCTAATTCTTCTAGCAATGGATTCACAATTGACTTCAATTCATCAATTTTATCAGTTGGAACCATATTTGTTATCACATTATTGTGTCGCTCTACAATACGAGAGTAACTTTCTAAATGCGAACTATCGCCTTGAGCAGCTAGTTTGGCAGTATTAATCAGTTGGTCCGTTATTCCTCCAAGTGCAGATACTACAACGATTACAGGCTCATTACAATCCTCTACAATCTTCTTTACACTTCTGAGGCTTTCAACAGTCCCTACAGATGTTCCTCCAAATTTTAGTACTTTCATTTAATTTTTCTTTATAAATTATCTATCAGTGTGGCTACAACTCCACAACTTAATTCTAAATCACAAAGATAATAAATATACGACATTCACCCAACAATTCATCACATATAAAATGCCATAATATTTAAGTTTTTTTCAAGAAAATTCTTATTTCAACCATTACTTATTTCCCTATATCAAACTGATTTTACTATCTTTGTCCAAATTTTTGATTATGAAGATTACTTTACTAGCAATTGGAAAAACTAACACAAAATACTTGCAAGAGGGTATAGAGCAATATATCAAACGATTAAGCCATTATATCCCTTTTGAGTTTAAGATATTACCCGATGTTAAAACTACTAAAGGACTCACGCAAGAGAAACAAAAAGAAATGGAAGGACAAATGTTCCTCAACTGCATTCAATCTGGCGATGTTGTAGTTTTGCTTGACGAAAAAGGGAAAGAGATGACATCTCGAGAGTTCTCCGTTTACCTTGATAAAAAAATGGTAACCGTAGCAAAGAATTTAATCTTCGTAATAGGTGGACCCTATGGATTTTCTCAAGAAATATACAATCGTGCTAACGAAAAATTATCTTTGTCAAAAATGACATTCTCACACGAAATGATACGTATGTTCTTTATCGAACAAATTTATCGTGCTATGACCATCCTAAAAGGGGAGCCCTATCACCACGACTAAACAATAAAATCCAACATAATTCGGTCGGATATAAGCATATAATCCTCAGCAATAGCAAGGTGTGTTTTTGTTAACACCATTTTACCTTCTTCTATGTAAGGTTTTGCTATATCTAATATATCATAATTATATGTTCTATTGTAATGCTCTAAATCTATACCTTTTGCAGTACGCAATGCAACTATTATATAGTCATTATGGCGATTTTGAGCATTTTCATCTTCAAGCTCAAATACACAATTTCCAGCTAGTAATTGCGAAACGTAATTTTTAATATTTGGTGGATTTACTCTACGACATTGTCCGTCAAAACTATGTGCCGAAACGCCGATACCCAAGTAGGGTAAATCTCGCCAATAGTTTGTGTTATGAATAGCTTCACAATTAGTTTTTGAGAAATTTGAGATTTCATAATGAACATACCCCTCCTCATGAGCTCGTATTATCAAGTATTTATACATTTCATTTACCAATTCCTCCGAAGCTTCTTCTACTTTGCCAGCCATCAATCGTACATACAATTTAGTACCCTGTTCATACGACAACAAGTAGGCCGAGAAATGGGGGAGTTGTAATGACAATAGCAAATCTAACGAATACTTCCAACTGTCTATATCCTGCCCAGGAAGACCATATATTAAATCTCCACTTATTCGATTAATTCCACTTTCTCGCAACATATTAACTGCATCTAATGCCATCTGAGCTGTATGCCTACGATTAATTTCATTTAATTCCACATCACTAAATGATTGTATCCCCATACTCACTCTATTTACTCCCATCTGCTTTATTGCATCTATCCACTTTTGAGTAATATCTTCGGGATTAGCCTCAATTGTAAACTCCTCTAATCCATCTATATCTATATACTTAGAAACCTCAACAATAATACTCTTTAATAGGGATATCGGCAATAGTGACGGGGTTCCTCCACCAATATACACGGTCCTAATTGGTTCATTAAGTTCGCTTATTCTCAACACAATTTCTTTCTTTAATGCGTCAACATATTGCTCCATACTTTTTACGTTAGGAGTAGAATAGAAATCACAATAAGCGCACTTACTATGACAATAGGGGATATGTATATATAATCCAGCCATTAATATTCCGATTTCTTTTTATTACATATTTCTATCAAACTACAATAACTACATGTTTTTTCATTAGTTGTAGGGATAAAAGGTATGCTTTCATCAAAAATCTCGTTAATCATATTTTCAAACAATTGCCAAAATTCATCAGCACAATCAAGATAACTATTAAGCACGTTCCCATTTACCATAATAGGAGGTAAGTTTTCTATGCTCATTGTGCGAAGTTTATAAATATATGGCTGAATATCCCCTTTATAGTTGTTTATATATGCATAAAAGAAACAATAAACTAACAATTGGAATATAGCACCATTGTTGTCTGTATTCGATATTTCAAACAATTTAGAGATTGGTTTAACTTTTACCCCATCACTACCTGTCTTATAGTCAATAAATCGCAACATATCATTAACCCTATCAATGCGGTCAACAATCATCCTAAAGTTAATCGTATGTTTATCGTTTATTTTCCACTGTTCACTCTTATTATACTCTGCATCAACAAAATAAAATGGGGCAAACTGTTTTTCTTTTTCAAACATTGATATTATAAAATGGAGCATGATATCTCCAAGTGCTTTAGAATCGCCTTGAAGAGCAGTATCATTATCTTCACCAAGTTTATTATAATGCTTATTAATAGAACGAGTAATTAATTTATAGATATTTCCTTGTAGTTTTTTGAATTCATCAAGGTTTTCTTTAGTTATACATACTTCATTTGCATTACCCCTTAACCCTATATAGAATTTTTCGACAACCTCATGTAATACAGTCCCAAACATTTTATCATCCATAAATTCAGGATCCTCTTCTTCATAATCATAACCCTCAACTTTACATAAATAAAACTTCATTGGACATTTAATATAATCTTTCAATGAACTGGCCGATAAATTTTTCTTAGAATCTGGATTTTTATAACTATTTAATATCGCTATTATTTCAGGTGTTTTTTCCACCTTTAATCCATCTTTATGCGTGGGCTTAACTGGATATTTTATCGCATTAAATGTGATTTTATCTCGATTATACAAATATTTAAGTTGATATAAGAAGCGAGACATTTCACCACAATTTGCGCCTTGTGCTCGAGAGTCATACATTATATACACATTCTTTGCTCGTGTAATCATGCGATAAAAATAGTAGGCATACATACTCTCTTGTTGTGAAACAGTTGACATACCATATCCTCTACGCAACTCATTTGGGATAAAGGTCTTTGCGTAATGCTTACGAGGGAAAATTCGTTCATTCATTGAAAGAATTATAAGATTCTCAAAGTCTAATGCCCGAGTTTCGAGTACACCCATAATTTGCAATCCCTTTAACGGCTCTCCCTCAAAATTAACACTTGCCGAACTAATCATTCGCTCCATTAAGTGGATAACTGTCGATTCCGACATTGTTACTTTGTATTTATTGATTAGAATCGCAAATACGTCTAATAGACTAAGATATTTGTCAACAAATAGAATATCAGCAGAAGACTTTTTACTTAAATTTGATTTAATCCATAGCAACAAATCTTTAACATAAGAAACGACTTCTTTCGCATCATTCAAATCACGAACTGACGTAAAAACAGGTGTAAATATTGGATATTCCTTGCTTATATAACTCGCACTTATATTATACGCTCTATTTTCGTTTATATCCTTTACTATTGACTTGCAAGTTTCTTCAGATACAGACCTCAAAATCCCATGAGACAACACACTAACCACATCTTCATAAAAAAATTGCATTTCTTCATGGACCTTTTTTGCTCTTAATTGCATTGACACAATTAACCCCATAAGTACGGCAACCGATGTATGACGCATAGGGTATCCCATTGTAATATTAACCGAATCAATATCCTGGGGGAGAGAATGTATTAATGGGATAAACAATCCTTCATCGGGCAATACGATTGCAGTATTTATCTCCGAAATTTTATTCTCCAATTTTAAAGAGCTTATTATTTTAGAGGTTTCTTTTGTTTGACCCATACTTGATGGAATGCCTATAACATTAATATTCGGAAATTCCTCAATTTTACCCTCCTCAATTTCATATCTTGACTTGAATTTATCCACATATTTTCCAACAAATCGAGTTGCACGATTGTCTTTATATATATATGCTGGAGAGTTTAAGTCCCAATAGAAATCAGCCAATCCTAAAGACTTTAATTTTTCAAAAATCTTTATCTCTGACAATGACAAAACATTAAAACCTACGAAGATAAATCTTTTTGAATTTAATTTCTCAATGTCTCTGAAATCATATTTTTCAGCCACTTCTCTATATGACATGCCCGAATAACACAATCCCATTTGAGTTAATCTTTCTCTAAACGCAACATATAATTCGTTTAATAT
>JAFOYQ010000094.1 GCA_017424575.1 Muribaculaceae bacterium | reverse complement strand
TTGCTATTTTAAGTATGCATATTTCTTTGTCGATGTCATAAATACTATATTAGGGCTTAATATTGAGGTTACTAACATTGCAGCATCAGGCTTTAATAATCTTTTTGGCACCTCTTTCAGTGTTGACAACATTATTCTCCCTGTAGGTATTTCGTTTTATACATTCCAAGTTATGAGTTATACTTGCGATGTGTATAAAGGATTAATAAAACCTGTACGAAATATCTTGGACTTTGGTTTTTATGTCACATTCTTCCCTCAATTAGTTGCAGGACCAATTGTAAAAGCGAGTGATTTCATTCCTCAATTATATAAGAAATATAATTTGAGTAAAATGCAGTTTGGCATTGCTATATTTTGGATTATTAATGGATTGCTCAAAAAGATTATTTTAAGCGACTATTTAGCACTTAATTTTATTGATCGAATATTTGATAATCCCCTACTCTTTTCGGGATTTGAAAATGTTGCGGCATTGTTTTTATACTCATTGCAAGTGTATGCCGATTTCTCGGGATATACCGATATTGCGATAGGTTTATCGTTACTAATGGGATTCCACTTGCCTAAAAACTTTAATTCGCCATACAAAGCTCAAAACTGTAGTAACTTTTGGAAACGTTGGCACATTTCACTTTCTCGTTGGCTACAAACCTACTTATACATTCCATTAGGTGGCAATAGAAATGTCACATTTGGCACATATTTTTGGATTATAACAATTACTCTTATTGCATTAATTCTTAGTGGAAGTATTTGGATTGCGCTCTTTGTACTGCTAATTGCTGCACTTGTTATCTACACTGCTATAAAATTCCCCCAAAAGAGAAAAAGCATCATTGCCAATCTCAATTCAATGATTACAATGTTACTTGGAGGCTTATGGCATGGCGCAAGTTGCAACTTTATGATTTGGGGTGGATTGAACGGAGTAGGTATGGTTGTATATAAATTTTGGCGCGATTGGAGTATGCTTGACCGATTAATGGTTGCAGGAACAATATCATTTATACTTATTACCATTGCGTTTCTCTATCCAGCACCTTTGTGGAATATGCTTTTAGTATTTATGCTATTGATTTTAGTCGGTGCAACAATACGATTCCTCTACAAACGCAGCAAATACAACATGGGATTTTCATGGTTGGAACGCACTTGGGCTATATTTATCACATTTATCTTCATATCATTTACACGATTGTTCTTCCGCTCAGGTTCAGATTTAGATCCAGCAATTGCAAACGAAAAAGCGTGGCAAACAGCAAGTGATATGGTAACCCAAATTGGGTCGGCATGGAGTGGCAACATTTTTGAGGTTATCTCGGCATATAGTAGCGTTTTCACGCTATTTGCATTAGGCATGATTATCCACTGGCTACCCGAGCGATTAAAACGTCGTTATCGTATTATATTTGCCAAGTTACCTACTCCAGCAATTGGAGTCTTGGCCGTGCTCGCGATATTTATTGCATATCAATTCATGTCATCAGAGATGAAACCGTTTATTTATTTCCAATTCTAGTGCAATGCAACGGAGATAAATATAATAATTGATTTAATAAAATCGTTTTTGTTTTTAGATAATTATTTTGTTATCTTTACAAATTAAATTTTATCACAATGAGAATTATTTTTTTTATAGTCATAGCAATATTATCATTTGCCAATATTAATGCCTCGATTTCTTTTTCGGGAACAACATATAAGGTTATTACTGAAAAAGCAGAATCATCTACTGGATTAAATAATATATTTGTGCTTCATGATTTTAATGGAGTGCAAATGACATATACTGCAACAACATCCAATGCCGTCAAATGGTATAAATATAGCAATCTTGGAGGAGGTTATGCCGAAGAGATTTCTAATGTATCGTACAACGGGAAGTCATCAACAATTAATCTCTCTGGAACAAAAGATTTAGGATATATCATTGAAGAGGGTTCAAATCGCTATTATTGTTGGGTTGTTGATTATTCTATGCATCAATTGCAATTATCCTCTCTAAATTTCGCAACTGAGCAAGAATGTGATATGATAGAATTGCTATTTAGTGGCAAAGCCAATCGAATTGTTTATTATTCTATAAATGGCGCATCAAAAGAACTTAATCGTGATATTAAATTGAGTTACAATTCCCTCTCATATAATGAAGAAAGTGAATCTTATGAACAAATTATAGTTGAGGAATCATTTCCGTTTTTGAACTCCACTTTTAGAGCAACATCACCTCTTTGTAACACAGAGTTTACCCTCTCTGGAGACAAATACCTAAAACAATGGGGTAAAGAGATAGAGATTAATAGCGAATTTTATAATACCCCTACTGTTGAAGCTAAAACCAATGCTACACAAGTAGTACGCGAAATAGAAAATGAACAAAAAGAAGAGACTACATTAGGAGGTTCTGCACCTTGTGAAATTGAATTCAAAGCGATTTATAGTGATGCTGTGATTTATAAGGAATGGCAAATGTCGACCGATGCTGAATTTGAAAATATCACTATGCGAATCAACGAACCTATAACTTCATACACTTTTGATGAATATGGCACTACATATGTGAGATTTGTGGCAAGCAATGCAAGTGGTTCTTGCGACTATATCAGTGATACATATACTATAAACATCGGAGAATCTCGTCTCGAATGCCCAAATGCGTTTTCGCCAAATGCATCAGAGGGTGTTAATGACGAATGGAAAGTAAGTTACAAATCTATTATCTCTTTTGAATGCCACATTTT
Source organism: Muribaculaceae bacterium (assembly GCA_017424575.1). Classification (GTDB taxonomy): domain Bacteria; phylum Bacteroidota; class Bacteroidia; order Bacteroidales; family Muribaculaceae; genus RGIG4079. The sequence goes on along the minus strand of JAFOYQ010000094.1, from coordinate 6,651 downwards.
TAATCGTTGGGGTGTAGAGGTGGCCGAACTTAATGATCCATCACAAGGTTGGGATGGAAAATATAATGGCAAATATGTTCCCGCTGGAGTGTACTATTATGTTATTACAGCGGAGGGTGCAGATGGCAAAAAATACAAACTTAGTGGAGATATAAATATTGTAAATTATAGCATTCCTACATCTGTTTCAGAATAAACTCACAATAATATTTTATGAAAAATACCATTATTTCTATCGCAATATTGCTTACCGTAGCATTGTCAAGTGTAGCACAAAATACGATTAATTTCTCAAAGGTTGTTACTCCCGCTGTGCCTGAATCAATAACGTTTGCAGGACAAACGATTGAATTTGATCGCATGGATATGTATGAACGCCTTGATCGTGAACTCACATCGCTATCATACGCTCATGGTAGCACTATGTTGGTATTAAAACGTGCAAATAAGCTATTTCCTATACTTGCTCCTATTTTAGAAAAGAATGGGTTACCGCTTGATTTTCTATACCTTGCATGTACTGAAAGTCTTCTTGATTATAGAGCATATTCTCCAGCAAGAGCTGCGGGTATCTGGCAATTTATCCCTTCAACTGGAAAACTTTATGGACTTGAAATCAATGAATATGTTGACGAACGATTAAATATTGAAAAAGCAACCACTGCTGCGTGCAAGTATCTTAAAGAAGCATATCAGAAATATGGCAATTGGGAATCAGTTGCATGTGCATATAATGGCGGTAATGGTCGCATTTCATCAGAGTTATCTAAACAACAACAAACATCATCATTTGACCTTCATCTCACATCCGAAACCTCTCGATATATGTTTCGCATTCTCGCATATAAACTCATTTTGGAGAATCCACAAAAATATGGTTTTTATATTCAGCCCGAACAACTTTATTTCCCGACAGAGTATGATATCGTAGAAATAAATACAGAGATTGAAGATTGGCCAACATGGGCTAAAGAGTATGGCATTTCGTATGCACAACTCAGAGAGCAAAATCCATGGATACAGGCAAAATCGCTCACAAACAAATCGGGAAAAACATACAAAATTAAAATTCCTAAAAAAGAATCGTTATATCGTTCCTCTCAGAAACAACCTATTTATAATAGTGCTTGGATTGGTGAATAATTAACTTTATCGCACACACAATGGATAAAAAAGAACTAAATAACGAATCTCAGGAGTATTTATCAGTTATCGGAGCGAGAGTCCATAACTTGAAAAACATTGATGTAACAATCCCTCACAATAAATTAACCGTAATAACTGGGTTAAGTGGTAGTGGAAAATCATCATTAGCATTTGATACAATATTTGCTGAAGGGCAACGACGATATATTGAAACCTTTTCAAGTTATGCTCGTAATATGCTTGGCACTCTTGAACGCCCTGATGTTGATTATATCTCAGGTTTAAGTCCAGTTATAGCCATAGAGCAAAAGACCATTAATAAAAATCCTCGAAGCACAATTGGCACAACAACCGAAATATATGACTTTCTCCGTTTACTCTTTGCTCGAATTGGCGAAGCTCGCAGTTATATTTCAGGTGAGCCAATGGTAAAATATACCGAGGAGAAAATCGTTGACTTAATTCTTGAGAAATTTGAAGGGAAAAAGATATATATTTTAGCTCCTGTTGTTAAAAACAGAAAAGGTCACTATAAGGAACTCTTTGAACAACTCCGTAAAAAGGGATATTTATCGGTGCGTGTTGATGGTGTTATTTGCGACATTACTCTCGGCATGAAGGTTGATCGATATAAAAATCACTCAATCGAATTAGTAATCGACAAGTTAAAGGCATCAAGCAAAGACGATATCCGATTAAGAAAAAGTGTTGCGACTGCACTAAAACAAGGAGGAAAGCAATTAATGATATACGATTATGAAGAGGATAAGATATATCATTATAGTCAGATGTTGATGGACCCCATCAGTGGTATTTCATATAAAGAACCTGCTCCTCATAATTTTTCATTTAACTCTCCACAAGGAGCATGTCCTCGATGCAAGGGATTGGGATATGTTAATCTTATTGATAGAGACAAAATTATACCCGATGATTCTATTTCAATTCATGAAGGTGGAATTGTCCCTTTAGGGAAATATAAAAATTCAATGATTTTTTGGCAAATCGATGCAATTTGTCAAAAGTATGGACACACAATTAAAACTCCAATTAATGAATTGAGTGAAGATGCCATTAATGATATTTTGAACGGCACTTCTGAACGAATTGCCATCAAAAATGAGACATTGAGTCTTTCAAATTATTTCCAAACGTATGAAGGACTTATAAAGTATATCGAACTTCAACAAAATGAAGATGCTGGAGCAGCTGCCCAAAAATGGAGCGACCAATTCTATTCGCGAGCAGTGTGTCCCGAATGCAATGGTTACCGTCTTAATAAAGAAGCGCTGTATTTCTTTATTGGAGATAAAAATATTGCACAACTTTCTCAACTTGACATCAGCGACCTACTTAAATGGGCTGAAAATATAGAATCACAATTATCTTCACAACACTCTATTATTGCAGCAGAAATACTAAAAGAGATTCGCACTCGACTAAAATTCCTTGTTGATGTAGGATTAGAATATCTCTCTCTTAATCGCAATTCAGCAACACTTTCGGGTGGAGAGAGCCAACGTATTCGTCTTGCAACACAATTGGGATCAGAATTGGTTAACGTGCTATATATTTTAGACGAACCAAGTATCGGATTGCATCAACGTGATAATATTCGTCTTATTAACTCACTAAAACGTCTGCGTGATGCTTCTAACTCTATCATTGTTGTTGAACATGATAAAGACATGATGCTCGAAGCCGATTATGTTATTGATATAGGTCCACGCGCAGGTCGTAAAGGTGGCGAGGTTGTATATCAAGGCACTCCAAAGAACATGTTAAAGGAGTCGACTCTAACTGCTCAATATTTAACAGGTGAGCAACAAATTAATATTCCTACATCACGCCGACAAGGCAACGGAAAATCGCTTAAACTAATTGGCTGCACAGGTAACAATCTACAAAATGTAAGCGTTGAAATTCCTTTAGGCACATTGACTTGCGTTGCCGGAGTTTCGGGCAGTGGGAAATCAAGTCTTGTCAATGCTACACTGCAACCGATTTTAAGCAATCGTTTCTATCGTTCAAATCAGCAACCATTACCATATAACGAGATAATCGGTATTGAAAATATTGACAAGGTAGTAACTGTCGATCAATCTCCTTTAGGCAAATCTCCACGCTCAAATCCTGCTACATATACTGGCGTATTTTCTGATATACGTTCTTTATTTGTAAATCTACCTGAAGCCAAAATCAGAGGTTACAAACCTGGTAGATTTTCTTTCAACGTATCGGGGGGTAGGTGCGAAACTTGCAACGGTAATGGATATCGAACAATCGAGATGAATTTCTTGCCAGATGTACTCGTCCCATGTGAGGAATGTGGAGGTCGCAGATATAATCGCGAAACACTTGAAGTGAGATATAAAGGGAAATCAATTGCAGATGTGCTTGATATGACGATAAATCAAGCAGTTGAGTTCTTCTCTGGAATACCAACAATTCTCAACAAAATTAAAGTACTACAAGATATTGGTCTAGGTTATATTAAACTTGGTCAACCATCCTCAACGTTATCGGGAGGCGAAAATCAACGAGTAAAACTTGCCACCGAACTATCGAAACGTGATACTGGTAAGACTTTATTTATTCTTGATGAACCAACGACAGGATTACACTTTGAAGATATTAAAACGCTTTTAGGTGTATTAAATCGACTTGTTGAAAAAGGAAATACGGTATTGGTAATTGAGCATAATCTTGATGTGCTTAAATGTGCCGACTATATTATTGACATGGGACCTGAAGGTGGGAAAAAAGGGGGGCAGATAATAGCTTGTGGCACTCCCGAAGAGATTGCAAACACCAATTCTCCTACATCAAAATATATCGCAAATGAATTGTCGCAAAAGAAATAAAAAACGCCTTAATTAAGGCGTTTTTTTATTTAGACAATTCTATTGATGCTAATTTGTGATTTTGAGCAGCTGCTTTCTGCAACCATTCGTTAGACAGGTCCCGATATTCTTGAGTGTTTCTGCAATTTTTGTAGAACATTCCTAACGAATATTGTGCATGAGCAAAACCTTGTTGCGCAGATTTTTTTAACCACATTTCGGCCTTTGTTATATCTTTATCAATACCCTCGCCTCGATAATAACATTCACCTAAAAACCATTGAGCTAAAGCATAATCTTGCTGTGCTGATTTTTCACACCATTGGAAGGCTCGGCGCAAATCTTTAGGGATACCTCTCCCCTCTTTGAAGCAACGGGCTACCATAAATTGAGATTCAGGGCAACCCTTTTTAGCCGCATCTCTAAAATAGCGAAATGCTATTACATCATCTTGTTGTACCCCTTTGCCACTAAAATAGAAATAGCCCATTTGAGTTAACGCATTTCGATGCCCTTGAACCGCAGCTCTATCACACCAATCTAAAGCTTTCTCATAATCACAATCAACGCCCAAACCATCAATATAACAATGACACATTAGATATTGGGAATTGGCATCACCTGCTTCAGCTTTAGCCTCTAAATCATGAGAATATGACACAGCGGTATATCCAGTCAAAGAATGGATAAAACAAAATAATAATATATAGAATATTCTTTTCAATACTACTTATTTCTAAATATTAATAATACGCACTAATTGTTCAAATATTATATCCTAATTAATTTTTAGTTTTAATTTACATTTTATATCTATATAAAAACTATAATATCTGCTGATTTTTAGACTATTTATATATATTTTGAGCAAACCTTGAAGATAATTGACAATCTTATTAAAAATATTGAAGTAAACGTTATATTTCTCGCTCGTTTATTATTATCTTTGTATAATTGAATCAGGTATTACGATAAAATGTTAGAATCGTTTCGTATTATATTATTGATTGTACTATCATGCATTTTATGGTCGTGCAGTAGTGTTGACAACAAACTTGTTGACTCTACTTTATGCGATTTTAATCGATATGTTAGCAACAATAACTATGATTCATTATCAATATTAAACGACTCGTTTAATAAAAATCCCGAATTGGGATTAGTTATCCTATCCAAGGTTAAAGATTCTATACCAATTGCCTATGAAGCAGCACTAGCAGTTATGGTTACCCCTAAAAATGCAGCTGAAATTGCATTAAGCAATATACTTGCAATGCCAGAAAAAGATAGCAATAAAGCAAAGATGCATATTAATCAAATTGCTTCATGGTATTCATTAATAGGCAAAGAGAAGAATATCACTATTTTCAAAGAGACGATTGACTCATGTGTAAAAACCTATGATATATCCAAACAGGCAAAACTATACATACTTTCATCTTCGCCTAAGCAATTGGGGAATCTCCTCAAACAAGATTCCATTACGAAAAAAGCATTAATCTCAGAGATTAAATCAATATATAATAACAACGATTTAATTGAATTTAATAACGCACTAAAATAACAACCATCTATGTTTGCACCCGATTATTTAGTAAATTACATCAACTCGGCAATTAGTAAGATTAAATATCCCGATGAACCTTCTGGGCTTTATGAGCCAATTAAATACACATTATGCGACGGAGGCAAACGTCTTCGTCCACTCCTTACTCTTGCCACTTGTGATGCTCTTGGTGGAGATATTGATGGAGCAAAGAATCAGGCAATTGGTGTGGAAATTTTCCACAATTTCACTCTATTGCATGATGATGTTATGGATAATGCCGATATGCGTCGAGGCAAAGCAACGGTTCATCGCAAATGGAATGAAGCAACAGCTATTCTATCGGGAGATGCGATGCTCACTCTTGCAACTCAATTCATGACCAAAGGGGATGGCACTAAAATTTGGGACGTTATTTCGCTTTTCAACACAACCGCGATGGAGGTGTACCAAGGGCAGCAATATGATATGGATTTTGAAAAACGTCTTGATGTTACTGTTGACGAGTATCTTGAGATGATTCGACTCAAAACATCGGTTCTACTTGGATGTGCCTGTAAACTTGGGGCAATCATGGCGGGTGCGTTTGATTCTGAACAAAAGGCATTCTATAAATATGGTGTTAAATTGGGATTGGCATTCCAACTTCAAGATGATTTCCTTGACACCTATGGCGACCCTAACATTTTTGGCAAAAAGATAGGTGGTGACATCCTTAATGATAAAAAAACTTGGCTATTAATATCAGCTCTCAACGAAGATAATAGTGGCAAATTAAAAGAGATTATTGGAAATAAAGAGATTGCTCCCGAGGAAAAAATCGCTCAGGTAAAATCAATTTATGACAGTCTAAACCTTGGCAATAGATGCAAAGAATTAATGGAGAAATATGCCACTGAAGCAATTGATGCTCTAAAAACCGTTGGGCTAAGTGATACCGATTTAGAGTTTTTCAAAAAAATGGCATCTGATGCCATTGGTCGCAATCACTAATTTCATAGCATTGTATGTTTGTTGACACCCATACCCACCTATATTTAGAAGAATTTGCACCTACTCCTCAAGATGCTGTTAAACGCGCGATAGATGCAGGAGTGACTAAAATGATATTTCCTA
>JAFOYQ010000093.1 GCA_017424575.1 Muribaculaceae bacterium | reverse complement strand
GCGAAGCAGTATTCTTCACCTTTAGCATTTAGCTCCTCTGCCGTTTGAGCCGATGCAGAGAGGCTGAGGAATAATAAGGATAGAAATAATAAAGATTTTAATTTCATATGTTTAGTGTTTTATATTTACAGGTGAGTAATACGCAAAGTTAGTGAAACATTTTGTATTTTCACACGAATTGAAGGGATTTTATATAAGGGCGTGTCAAAATCTCATAGACAATCGCACTGCGTTATCGTGTTATCGTGCGTTATCGTGTTATCGTAGGATAACATAGGATAACGGGGATAACATGGATAACAAGGATAACAAGGATAACACGATAACAAGGATAACACTGATGTTTCTCAAAAAAAATTGCTATTTTTTCATTATCGCAGTTTTTAACACTTTCTGCGTCGTATCTTTGCAGTATCAAAGCGATTATACAATCGTTGAGCTCAACTTTCTAAAAAAACACTTTGATATACTACTATAGGTATAGTGGTAGGGGTAACTTATATATTTAAATTATAAACAATTCAAATATCTTTTATTATGAATCAACAAGGTAATAACAGTAACAACTTGTTGGAACGCATGTACCAACATTCAACTAACACAATCAAGATTGAAGATAACTCATTGATTAAAGTAACAACGGCTCAAGAGCTACAGTTAGAATCGGAAAATATGACCGATTTAACACCTCTATATGAGCCTTTCTTCTACGAGGGTGAGTGTTGCATACTCTTTGCCGATACCAACTCGGGGAAGTCGATATTATCGGTGCAAATAGCCGATGAAATATCGCGTAAAGGATATAAAGTGCTGTATCTCGACTTCGAGATGTCGCTACGCCAATTCTCTTCGCGATGTCGTGACGAAAATGGACAAGTGTATAAGTTTCACGACAACTTTATGCGTGGTAGCATCAATCCTAATGCTCTATGTGTTGATGACAACAATAATTACGAAAACTTGCTCATCTCTACTATTGAAAATCGAATATTGACATTTAATCCACAGGTGGTAATTATCGACAATCTCACTTACTTATGTATGCAGAGCGAGTCGGGGTCGGAAGCTGGAGCTCTTATGCGACGATTGATTGATATAAAAAATCGTAATGATATATCTATGTTGGTGGTATCGCACACTCCTAAACGTAACCTTTGCGAACCTATAACCGAAAATTCTCTTGCAGGGAGCAAACGTATCGCCAACTTTGCCGACTCAATGTTTGCCATTGGCAAGAGCGCTATGGACGACAATATGCGTTACATAAAGCAGATAAAGAGCCGTAGTGGCGAGATTGTTCATGGAGCAAGCAATGTACAGGCGTGTTGTATTGATCGCGAAGATGGGTTGTTGCGATTTATTCATTTGGGTGAAAGCGCCGAAAATGAACATCTCAAAAAACGTGGCGGTACACATTCACGCAAAAACGATATTATACAACTCCTACAAGAGGGAAAATCGGTGCGTGAGATATGTAAAAAACTCGGTGTGAGTCCCAACACTGTGAGCCGTCTAAAACAGGAGTGCTAAACACTACTCCTCTATCTACCTCAAGCGTTATCGTGTTATCGTGCGTTATCGTGTTATCCTACGATAACATGGATAACAGAGGATAACAGTACACACCTTTACTTCGTTACAATTTTTCCAAACCTAAACACACATACTATTTATGAAATCTAACACCACCTATTTCAGCAATGAAGAGATGCTAAAATTTATGAACAACCGCAATTGGTATTATTCCAACCCCATATTTGGTTGGATGTGCGGCTTTTTTAGTTCGATTGATATTTTTAAGTACCTATTCGACATCTATCGTCGGTATATGATAGGCATAACCCACGACAATGGCGTAATATATTGGCAATGTGACTACTGGGGACGATGTAATACTGGTAAAACGGAGTGGCACGACTCTAACGGCAAAGTCGTCGCCAACAGCACTCGCTATTTTAAAGTCTCACCCCACAACGAGTTAACTTGTTATCCATTTGGGCTACATCTACTATCATCACACCCTCTCGACATGACAGTTGCTGTGGCAAAAAGCGAAACATCGGCTCTAATGGGTGCAACCTACAATGTAATACATCTACGCAACGACACAAAACTTCCTTTATTTATAGCCTGTGGCAGCACAAGCCTTATCGACACACTTAAGCATCTCGAAAATCGCCATGTGGTTCTCTTTCCCGATGATGCCGACACCGAGGAGTGGACTTGCATAGCGCAGCAATATAGCCACCTGCATCGTTCCATCGAGGTCAACGACACAGTGCGTAATTGCGTCAACGCCAACCTCATTCCCAAGGGGAGTGACTATAGCACACTCATAGTCAATATGCGAATAGGAGTATTGCGCAATCGCCCCACACAACAAAAACTCATATACACCCCCGAGGATCTATACTTTCCCTAACACCACCAGCCCCTCCAGTGTTATCCCCATGTTATCGATGTTATCCTCAAATAACACGATAACACGATAACGGTGGGCGAAAAAAATAGGGAATAATATACTATTAGTCCCCGATTATTATAATTGATAAAAATATTTAAGAACTATTATTAATTCGTATATGCGAGTCCAAACACTACTACTAACTATTACAGTCGCCATTTCTCACTTTATGCTTATTTATCAGTGAGATTTTAAGCGTTTCTAATTTTTGACAGAACTCTTCAGTAGTCATAAAACTCCCATTTTTAAACCCGTCAGAAAGTTTCTCTCTAAATTCAGTTCTTTTATCTCAGTTATTATTTTTTGTTCATTCTCGTTTAATATTTTCTTTTTCATATTAAAAGCGTTTATTAATAAATATCATTTAATTAAAAAAAGGGTCTGATATACATGTTGTCCCTAAAAT
>JAFOYQ010000092.1 GCA_017424575.1 Muribaculaceae bacterium | reverse complement strand
TGGCCAAAGGATTTTAAGTCCTTCGTGTCTACCATTCCACCATTCGAGCAACTTTATTGGGCATATTTTGCAATATTACCAAAAAGTGACGCAAAGATAATATGAAGTTTTGAGTTGTGCAAATTATGCCTTGCCATTTTTTAATTTCACACCCAAATAACACCCCTATAAAAAGTAAAAAGGGCAATATCTCACGATAGCACCCTCCTTAAATCTACAATCTATAAAAACATATATATTTTGAAAAAACGGTTCGTTTTGTGAAGTAAAAAAATCGTTTTATTTAATTTATCTTCCCAAAAATATGTAAAATCGTTTAATTTACCAAATATTTTTTCATAAAATATTTACTATTTTTTCATTTATTACTCTTCACAATCTTATTTATGACGCAAAACTATGTTATATAGCATAATTATACTATTTTCGATTTTTTCGTCGAATAAGTTGAGTAGGCTCAAGCACCCATGGAAATGGCGATTGAAAGGTTATGCGTTTATCACTTGCCACCTTCTTATATAATTGCAATGCTTCTTCCAGCGAATTGGTCGATTCAACAGCAACAAAATAATATGGTTCACGATCACACATCACAAACGAAGTGTACCCTAAATCTATCATGCGCTGACGCATTGAGCGAGCATTAAACTTTTGTCGGAACTTGCCCACTATCACATTATATTGCTTGATCTCAACTTTTTCTTCGCCAGGTTCAGATATTATCGACACAAATTCTCCACGCAATGGCATCGTCTCGCCACACACGTCAATCATTGCTGGTGCATTGACATTTTTCATGATTTGATTCATCACCTCATCATCATCTTCATTATCACCACCACGAGCCAACTCGTATGCAGCACGATAATTCTCTTCGGTTGTGTGGCACGCCTCCATAAAAAACGACATTACCACGACTATACATATATATACAAGCCTATTCATATCTTTAATTTTTAGCATTTTACCTTACCTAATTCGATTACTTCCAAATCCTTCATCTGACCATTGTCAATAACCAATCTCACGAGCGTGCGCTCTTTTTGCCAACCATGATAACCCGCAGCACCGGGATTGATATGTAGCGTCGACAATTCTTCGTCCCACATCACTTTGAGTATATGTGAGTGACCGTCGACCATAAGATTTATGCGGTTTTCAAAAAGCAATCGCTTCATTCCTGGAGAATAATGTCCTGGATACCCACCGATGTGAGTCATCAGCACCTTTATGTCCTCTATCTCAAAAATTTCAAGTTCTTTGCAACGTCTACACACCTCGCCGTGGTCGATATTTCCCGATACTGCTCTCACTACTGGGGCAACCTCCTCCAATCGACGTATCACGCTAATATCCCCCACATCGCCAGCATGCCATATCTCATCACAATCGGCAAAATGCTTTGCAAATCGATCATCCCAACATGAGTGCGTATCCGACAATATCCCTATTCGTTTCATCAACAGTATGTTGTTAGAAGTTTTGCATGATATATATTGCACGAGGAGCAAAAGTCATCTCTTCCTCAATTTTTACAATCTTTCCCGAAATAACATCTTTCAACTCTGTGCCGATAGGCAATTCTTCAAGTGTACGTTCCATTGTTGTAACAACCTCATCATCATTACCATTCATCAACACATGAACCACCTTATCGCCAAGTCGGCGAGTGTAGGCATATATTCCATTTTGAGGCATAAAATGTTTCAACGAACCGCGAGCAATAACCTCATTAGCTTCACCTTTACGCCAATTTAGTAATTTTGCCAAGAAATCATGCGCTTCATTTTGCATTTCGCTACGACCTTCGGCAGTAAATGCATTTACACTATCACCCGGAAATCCGCCAGGGAAATCGCGACGCACATAACCATCACTACCCTCTTTCGACCCACTCATCAACAACTCTGTACCATAATATATTTGTGGAATGCCACGAGAGGTCAACAAGAATGTCTGAGCCTGTTTCCACCAGCCCAAATCACCAGGCTGCTCAAGCAAGAAACGATCGGTATCATGATTATCCAAGAAGGTCAAAATCTTTTGAGGCTCGGGGAAGAGATAATCGAGCGATAAGTGGTCATATATCGCATTCAATCCAGTCCATGGATTGGTTTGCTCGCGAAATGCCTTTCTTGCTATTTGCGACAACACAAAGTCCATCACTGTAGGGAGATTTGAATCACCTTCGGTGCACACTTTACTTCCACGTTGCCAGAATGCTTCGCCACCTTCATTCCCATACCAGCACTCCCCTACAATATTATAATGAGGATATTCCTTCTCTACGGCATCAATCCATTGCGCCATAGGATGAAGAAATGCATACGGATGAGTGTCCATTCTTATGCCATCAATCTTTGACGATTCAATCCACCATATTGAATTTTGAACAAGATATTTCATCAAATGTGGATTATTTTGATTCAAATCGGGCATCGACTCCACAAACCATCCATCGGTAGTGCGTTTCTTATCATATTCACTCACATAAGGGTCGTGAATTGTAGTAAGACGATAATTTGTTTGCACATATCCATCGGGGAAGTTAAACCAATCTTTAGAGGGTCTATCGGTAAACCAATAGTGGTCGCTACCACAATGGTTAAATATCATATCCATCACCACCTTTATGCCTCGTGTATGACACTCTTCAACAAGCGCATTCCACTCTTCATTCGTACCAAATCGAGGGTCTATATTATAATAATCGGTAGTAGCATATCCATGATATGCGCCACCTGGCATATCGTTTGTAAGAACAGGATTTACCCATATCGCAGTAACCCCGAGCGAGTCAATATAATCAAGATGCTGTTTTATCCCTTCAATATCACCCCCATGACGTCCGTTGTGATTTTCACGATTAGCAATGGTTACATTATTCAAAGTTGCGATATTATCATTTTCGGGATTTCCATTAGCAAAACGGTCGGGCATTATGAGATACAACACATCGCTCGCATCAAATCCCACATACTCTTCAGGCTTGCGATCGCGAGCCTTGAGTTCGTATTTCACCTTAGTTTTCTTCTTCCCTTGCGAAAATGTCAATTCAATCTCTCCAGGATGGGCATCATCACCCACCACAAAATATAAGAACTGATAATTAGGACTATCTAATTGCACTGCATCAACAAGTTGCACTCCAGGATATTCGTCCATCGTCACTTGCGCATCACGAATACCGTCACCTCTCACCATCACTTGCAATGTATCTTGCGCCATATCAGTCCACCAATATGGAGGATTCACCACATCTACTTGAGGCTTCGCTGCCATCATAACCAATGGCAACACCACTAATATCAAAAATAAATTTATTCGTTTCATAATGGTATCTAATTCATCATTTATCAATTTTTGCAGTTCTCCCCTGCCCTTAGGAGAGGTGAGACGAATGCCTAGAGGGGTGAAATTTCATCCAAAGACCCATTTTTACAAGATATCTCATTCAATGCATCTTTAATCGCACCAATCACTAACTCAGGAGACTCTTTTAACACACGATTTTCAAATCTCAACACCCTTATTCCTAATTGGTTCAAATACTCCGTCCGAGCTGCATCAGCCTCCAAACCATAAGGTGTAAAATGCGATGCTCCATCAAGCTCTACACACAACTTTGCTTTTGGACAATAAAAATCGAGAATATAACCTCCTATTGAAAATTGCCGCCTCCATCGCCAACCATCAAGCCTCTTTGCCTTTAGAGCTGTCCATAATACCGCTTCTGCAGCCGTACCAAAAGTTCGCAAAACTTTTCGTTCTTCGCACAACTCCTTTCTATTTGACACTTGATAATCAGCCATAAGCTATTCCCTAAAAATTCAGTTATCTCTTACATCATACCCCTCAGTCGCAAGCGACAGCTCCCCTAAAACAGGGGAGCAATGCGCATGTTATTACCACACTTCAATCTACATTTTTAGAATTGAAAGAATGAAACCCCATCTTCACATACCAAGCATGCAGTCCTCCCCTGCCCTTAGGGGAGGTGGGACGAAGTCCAGGAGGGGTGTGAATGCAATATTATTTACCAATCTTTTTAGCAATATCTTTTGGCAATGCTTCTTTATTAACCAAGATACTAATGGTTTTTGCGAGGAAATAAGGCTCTGATACATAGAAGAAGCCTCCATATACTTGGTTAGTATCCCATGAGTTTTTAACCTTATAGTAGCGATTGCCTTTTTGATCTTTTGCTACGCCTACGATTACCATACCATGATCGTCGGTAGTTTCTTGGCGGTCAAACATCTCTTGGCGCACCTCGGGAGTCACTTCAATTTCTTCACATGGACCGTCGATTTTGTAGCGTTCTCTTTCGCGGTCTTGGTCGCTCAATGTCACCCAACGAGAAAGTTCGGTACCTTCAAGAGCCGACACATCTTTACCCTTTGGCATCACAGCATAGCCTTCGCGATATTTGAAGCCTTTTTCGCTCACATCTGCAGCCCATACCACTGAATAACCTTCTTCAATAGCATTATCAACAATCGCCTTAAGTTCTTCGAGTTTCACATTGTCATACAATCCCCATGTCCAGTTATCGGCCACCTCGAGAACAAATGGTTTATAATATGGATGGTGTGTAAACGATGTAACTGCAACATAGTCTTCAACGTTCAACCCAAGAGATTGTGCGAATGATTGTGGAGTATATTCTTTGCCTTGATATGTAAAAGTTTCAGGCACTTGACCAAGATAAGCATCAAGGATACCATTCAACCCCTTACGCCATGCTGTAGAGATGCGACGATTACGATTGGCTTCTACCCCTTTCATATATGCTTGCAATACTTCATGCAATTCACCATGATTATGTTTTTCTTCACCATAGTTCAATCCATTATATACCTCTTCAGGCACAATACCCATCTTTTCCCATATCATAGGTACATCAAGGATGCTACCACCTGGAGAAAAGTTTGTAGCGCCATACATGCGTAAATATCTATCGGCTTTTTCCTCATAGCAATAACGCACGGTAAACATCTCAGAGAGGTCTAACTCTACACCTGTTTTGCGAAGGATTTCATCTTCAAAAAATGAAGTTCCTGCAAAGCACCAACATGTTCCCGATTTGTTTTGGTCTTTAACCGAAGTTGTTTTCACCACTTTCACATCAGTGAATTGAAATGCTGCACTATCAGCTTTTTCTTGAGCAGAGGCACCCATTGCCAATCCAAGCCCAAGCATTGATACTAATACTTTTTTCATTATTTATTATGTTTTACGTTAATTTTTTCAATTACAATACCACAAAGATAATGATTTAATGGAAATAAAAAAAGTCTCGAGCAAATGCCCGAGACTTTTTAGTTATTTATTGAATAAGTATGTATTAGCGAACAACTTTTACTACTTGTTTTGCACCATCAGCGAAGATAGCTTCAACGAAGTATACGCCATTAGCTTGTTCAGCCAAAGAAACAGATTCAACACCGTTAACAGCTTCTTGTGCTACGAGAACACCAGCAGCGTTGTATACGTTAACGATAGCATCTTCCATTACTGTTACAGCGTCGCCAATTACTTGGATACGATCAACAGCTACTGCTACTGATTCTACTCCGTCAACACCTGGAGTATATTTTACAGGTACGATACCGTAACCCAATACACCTTCTTTGTGCATTTCTACAACTGGAGTTTCTTCACCAAGTTTGATACGTTTGATACCTGATTTGTGCAATGGGTTAGCTTCGTCAAATGCTACTGCAGGAGTACCTACAACTGATTTAGAAGCATCTTCTGGAGCGATGTAACACCAGTAGAGGTAACCATCTTCACTTGGAG
>JAFOYQ010000010.1 GCA_017424575.1 Muribaculaceae bacterium | reverse complement strand
AGAGTTAAAAAAATGTCAAGGTATCGACACTTTGTTGTTTCTTTGGTTAACCCCTTACGGATTCTCTTCTGATGTTATTATGCAATTATATCGTAGTTTAGACGATATTTCTGGTAAGCAATTCTTTTCTGCTACTCATCGTATTGTCGTTGAGAGAGAGACTTTGGAGTTAGAAGTGAGGTGTGAGGAATTAGGATTTAGAAGTGAGGAGTTTGTTATATCTCAAGTTGACACTTTTCTTCAAGTGCCAATTAATTTAGAAATAAAAACTGTGGATATTTCTGACTTCGAGCTTATTAAATCATCGAATGTAGCTTGTCTCGATGCTGACAAGTTGCAATATCCATTGCGATTAAGACGTTGGCAACAAGGCGATTGGTTCATCCCTTTTGGAATGAAAGGGCGTAAAAAATTGAGCGATTTTTTTGTGGACAAGAAATTCTCTACAAGCGAAAAAGAGCAACTTTGGTTGCTCACCTCTGGCGATGATATTGTGTGGGTTGTTGGGCATCGAGTTGATGCTCGTTATGCAGTTACTGATAAAACGAAAAAAGTAAAAATATTTATATCATGAAAAAGAATCTATTTTTGTTACTAATGTTTGTATGCTCGTTGGTAGCATATTCTCAAAGCAAATTGTCTAATTACACGCGTGCCTACTTGCTAGGTGCCGAGAATACTCGTCGTGAGGTTCAAGGCAATCGTGAGGCTTCGGTTGTCTCGGCTTTTGTGCATTTCAATGATGCTATTGATATTGCTTTGTTAGAGAAGTATGGTGCGTCGGTTGAGAGCCAATTCGAATCATTGAAGGTAGTAACTGCTACTATACCTGTCTCTCAACTTGAGGCTCTTGGCAAGGAAGATGCTATCTATTATATAGAGATGGCAACTCCTGTATATCCTCAACTCGATGTGGCTCATGCCGAGAGTGGGGTTGATAAAATTCATATGGGTACCGACCAATCTACTCGTCCATATCTTGGTAGTAATGTGATTGTTGGTATTATCGACTATGGTTTTCAGTACACTCACCCTGCTTTTATGAATAGCAATGCTTCGGCTTCGCGTATTGTGCGCGTGTGGGAGCAAGAGTCTTACGGTGGAGTGACCCCCGAAGGTTATTCTTATGGTCGCGAATATACTAATCCTACTGAATTAGCAACAAAGAAATATGATTCTCAGGTAGATAATATTGGTCATGGTATGCACGTGGCTGGTATTGCTACTGGCTCTAATAATCAATACAATTGTGGTTATAGTGGTGTTGCTCCTAATGCTGATGTTGTGTTGGTGTCGTATCGTATGCAACAAGTTTCTACTTCGTTGGCAAATGCAGTGGAATATATATTTAAATATGCCGATGAGGTCGGTCGTCCTGCTGTAATTAATATGAGCCTTGGACAACAATCTGGTCCTCACGATGGTACTTCTACTCTTGATAAAATTTTAGATGAATTGCAAGGTGAAGGTAAGATTATTTGCGGTGCTGTGGGCAATGATGGCAAACGTAAAATTCATATGTCTAAAGTCTTTACCGAAGAAGATACTCTTGGTCGTTCAATCGCTGATTTCTATTTTAAATCAATGCGTCAAGTCACTATTGACATGTGGGGCGAAGAGAATAATAATTTCGAAATCAAGGCTTTGGTTTATGACGCCGATAAAGATACTATTTTGTATCAATCCGACTATTTCTCTACAGCCGATGCTGTTGGCAAGTCTTTCTTTGGTTTGATGAAGGATGAGAATGGAAAAAATATTGTGCAAGTAAAATTTACTGTTACAACTGAAATTAGTCCTTTGAATCAAAAACCTCACATTATGTTCATTCCTAATGTGACAAAATTGCCAGAAGGCAATGTCTATGTTGGTTTTGAATTGAAGTCTAAAGATGCTGGTGTTGTGCATGCATGGGCAGATGGACAATATGGTGGTTTGAGTAATAAAGGTCTTGAAGGTTGGATTGATGGTGATAATCAATATACTGTAAATGAGATTGGTGGTACTGCTAAACGCGTGATTTCGGTAGGTGCATATACTACTCGTGAGCATGAAAAGTTCAAAGAAACTCTTGGTCATCGTTGTAATTTTTCTAATATAGGACCTACTCCTGATGGTCGTATCAAACCAAACATTTTGGCTCCTGGCTCGGCTATTGTTTCATCTATTACTAATAGTCCACAAGTTATGCCAAATACTACAGCTT
>JAFOYQ010000091.1 GCA_017424575.1 Muribaculaceae bacterium | reverse complement strand
TGTGGTGGCGTTTATGAAGAATTTGAAAACTGCTGGGAACCTATTCATTATGACTATCTTGCGGCTCGTCGCGATGGCGAAAATGAAACAGATTTCCCCGACTTGACTATTGAAGAAAATGCTCGTGAATGGATTTTGACTCGTCCCGAAGCGCATTGTAACACTTCTGATGCTGAAATCCTTTCGCAAGTTTTAAATAACTACGACCAAGAAACTACCGACTTCTATCGCTGGGAAGTTACTTACACTCAAGAAGAAATTTCTAAATTGGTGAAAGAACGCTCAGGCATGGATTATGGTAATATTGTTGACCTTGTTCCCATCGCTCGTGGTACTTCAGGCCGACTTTATAAACTCAAAATCGTAGGCACAAACAAAACTCTTACTATCGGTAAAGAACTTGAAATTCGTCGCACTCTTTCTCCTTCTCACCTCTATAGCTCTGCTTTCGTGGTGGAAAAAGGCGAAAATGATGCAAACGGACTTCCTTCAACATTCACTCTCAAAGGTGCAGGGTGGGGTCATGGTGTAGGTCTTTGCCAAATTGGTGCTGCCGTAATGGGAGCTAAAGGTTATGACTACAAAGAAATCCTTCTACACTGCTTTGTAGACGCCGACATCAAAGAATTATATTAATAAATTAAATAAAGAATAAGAAAATGGCTAAAGCAACAAAACGCAATCCTTGGGCGTGGATTCCTACGCTCTATTTTGCACAAGGGATTCCATTTATCTTCATCAATATGGTGACAATGGTTCTCTTTACGCAACTTGGTATGTCGGAAACCGACGCTACTCTTTACACTGGTTGGTTGTACCTTCCTTGGGTAATCAAACCATTCTGGGGCCCAATTGTAGATATTATTCGTACAAAACGTTGGTGGACTGTAACTATGCAAATCTGTGTTGCAGTAGGTCTTGCAGCTATCGCATTTACACTCCCATTGCCTAACAAAGAAGAAATTGCACAAGGTCTTCCTGTTAACGCGTTTATGATTTGTTTGTTCTTCTATTTTATCACAGCATTCTGTTCAGCGACTCACGACATCGCTTCTGATGGTTTCTACATGATTGCTCTTGATACTTCAGAACAAAGTATGTTTGTTGGTATCCGTTCAACATTCTATCGTTGTGCTAACGTGTTTGGTCAAGGTGGTCTTGTTATTCTTGCAGGTATACTTCAATCTCAAACTGGCGACGTTGCTCTTGGTTGGAAATACACTGTAATTATTTGTGCTGTGTTCTTCGCAGTAGTTTCTCTTTATCACGCATTCATCCTTCCTGCTCCAGTAGCTGATAAAGCAGTAGGTGGTGAAGATACTAAAAAGAAAAGCGTTGGTGATATCCTTAAAGAATTCTCTGGCTCTTTCGTAACTTTCTTCCAAAAGAAACATGTAATTCTTGCAATGTTGTTCATGCTTCTTTATCGTCTTCCTGAAGCTCAAGTAGTAAAACTTTGTCAACCATTCCTTCTTGCTTCTCGTGATGCTGGTGGTCTCGGTATGACTCAAACTGAAGTAGGTTTTGCTTATGGTACGCTTGCTATTATTGGTCTCACAATTGGTGGTATCATCGGTGGTATCGTAGCTTCAAAAGGTGGTCTTAAGAAATGGATATGGCCTATGGCTCTTGCTACTTCACTCAACTGTGTAGCATATATCATTCTTTCTAATGTACAACCTTCTTATGCTGAAATCGGTGGTAAAGCAATCATCTTCAGTGCTATCGTTCTTGAACAATTTGCTTATGGTTTCGGTTTCACAGCATTCATGCTTTATATGATGTATTTCGCAGATGGTCCTTACAAAACTTCTCACTATGCAATCTGTACAGCATTCATGGCTCTTGGTATGATGCTTCCAGGTATGGCTGCAGGTTACATTAAAGAAAGTCTCCTTGGCAACTCTTACATCATGTTCTTCTGGTGGGTACTCGCTTGTAACTTTGCAACTTGGACAGTAACTGCTCTTGTTCGCAAACACATTGACCCTAAATATGGTGCTAAACAAGTTGAAGAAAAGAAATAATAACATGACTTCAATGTTGAAAAAAATATCAGTGCTCGTCATTGCCGCATTTGTGGCAATGGCGGCTTCTGCACAAGTAAAACCTGGTGTGGAGACTCTTCGCGACGGTGGTTTTGAGCAGTTGAAAGGAAAACGCGTGGGTTTGATTACTAACCCCAGTGGTGTTGATAACAATCTTGTGTCAACAATTGATATCCTTGCTAATGCTCCTGGCGTGAAACTCACTGCACTCTATAGCCCTGAGCATGGTGTGCGTGGTGATATTGCTGCCGGTGAAAAAGTTGATACTTACACCGACTCTAAAACAGGTGTTACTGTATATTCATTGTATGGCAAAAACAAGAAACCATCGGCCGAAATGCTTAAAGATGTTGATGTGCTTGTTTATGACATTCAAGACAATGGCTGCCGCTCATTCACATTTATCAGCACAATGGGCTTGTGTATGGAAGCCTGTGCCGAAAATGGTAAAGAATTCATGGTACTCGACCGTCCAAATCCACTTTCGGGTTTGAAAGTAGAAGGTAACCTTGTAGAAGAAGGATTCTTCTCATTGGTGAGCCAATTTAAGATTCCTTATCTTTATGGTTTGACTCCTGGTGAGCTTGCGCTTATGCTCAACGACGGAATGTTGAAAGATGGCAAGAAAACAAAATTGACAGTTGTGCCTATGACTGGCTGGCATCGTTATATGACATTTGACCAAACTGGTATGCCTTGGATTCTTCCTTCACCTCATCAACCATATCCACAATCGGCAGTTTATTACCCCACAACAGGTATCATTGGTGAATTGTACTTTGTGTCAATTGGTGTAGGTTACACAATGCCATTCCAATTGATTTGCGCATCATGGATTGATGCAACTGAATTCTGCAACCGATTGAATGCATTGAATCTCAAAGGTATTATGTTCCGTCCTATTCACATCAAACCATATTATAGTGTAGGTAAAGGCGAAAACCTTCAAGGGGTTCAACTTTATGTTACAGATGTGCTCGATTGTGAATTGACAATGGTTCAATTCCATGCAATGGAAATTTTGGCTGAAATGTATCCCGACAAACGTCTCCTCGATGAAGATGGTCAAGGAACATTGGGCAACCGTTGGAACATGTTTGACAAAGTGTGTGGTACTGATCAAATTCGTATCAAATTCTCTAAAAACTATAAAGTAGCCGATATTATCGATTATTGGAATAAAGATGCCGAAGCATTCAAAGCGAAATCGGCTAAATATTATCTCTACAAGTAAAAACAGATAAATTAAGTCATTATGAAACTTGCTTATAAAAAGTTCTTACAAGACATTAAAGGTATAGTCGCAAAAGATCGTATTTATACCGATGATCTTCGCCTTCTTGCATGGGGTACCGATGCTGGCTTCTATCGCATGATACCTCAAATTGTTATTCGCTCGAATAATGAAGAAGAAGTTTCAAAATTGTTGTCAATTGCATCGAAACACAATCTTCCTGTAACATTCCGTGCAGCAGGTACAAGTCTTTCGGGGCAAGCTATTAGTGACTCAATTCTTATTGTAGCAGGTAAGCACTGGGAAGGATATAAAATCGGTCCAGGTGCTGAAACAATAAAACTACAGCCTGGGATTATAGGTAGTCGCGTAAATGACTACCTACGTCCCTACGGCCGTATATTCTCTCCCGACCCCGCCTCTAAAAACTCGGCAATGGTGGGTGGTATTGTGGTTAACAATGCTTCGGGTATGAACTGCGGTACTCATGCCAATAGCGACAAAATATTGAAATCGGTGAGATTGGTATTTGCCGATGGTACAGTGCTCGATACTGGCGATGACCGTTCTCGCAAACTTTTTGCGTTGAACAAACCTCAATTTATTGAAGGTATTATGAATTTGCGCAACGAAATTCGTGCCGACAAAGAACTCGTTGAGCGCATTAAATACAAATACAGCATTAAGAATGTAACAGGTTTGAACTTGTTGCCTTTTGTTGAATTTGATGATCCATTTGAAATTATTGCTCATAGTATTGTGGGCTCAGAGGGAACATTGGCTTTCCTTTCAGAGATTACTGTAAATACAGCGCATCTCTATCCTCACTCAGCAAGTGCAATGCTTTATTTCAGCGACTTGGAAGAAGCATGTAAAGCTGTAGTGGCAATGAAGAAAGGTCCTGTTGCTGGGGCTGAACTTCTCGATAAAAAATCACTCTCGGCCGTTAATGACCCAACAGGCGAAGGACTCACTGCAGTGCTTACAGAAACAAAGGCCGACTCTCCCGAAGAGTTGCAAAAGAATATCAACGAAATCCTTGAAATTCTTAAACCATTTAATTTATACAAACCAGCCTACTTTACCGATAAGCCTGAGGAATACTCTCAATATTGGAAAATCCGTTCAGGTATTTTCCCATCGGTAGGTGGTACCCGTCCTCTTGGCACAACAGTGCTTATTGAAGACGTAGCATTCCACATCGAAGACCTTCCAAAGGCTACAGTGGAATTACAACAATTGCTTCAAGATAATGGCTACAATGATGCTTGTATTTATGGTCATGCTCTTGAAGGAAACTATCACTTTATTATTTCTCAGTCATTTGACTCTCAAGCAGAAATTGACCGCTATAAAGAGTTGATGTTGGCTGTTGAGCGTCTTGTTGTTGATCGCTACGATGGCTCATTGAAAGCAGAGCATGGTACAGGTCGCAACATGGCTCCATTTGTTAAGAAAGAATGGGGTGAAAAGGCTTGGACAATGATGAAACGCGTCAAAGAACTTTTCGACCCTCAAAATATCCTCAACCCAGGTGTAATCTTCAATGATGACCCCGAATGTTATATCAAGGGCTTGAAACCAATGCCTTTGACAAATCCTCATGTTGATAAATGTATCGAATGTGGATTTTGTGAGGTAAACTGTGTTACTTGTGGCTACTCTGAGTCTCTCTCGGCTCGTCAACGGATTGTAACGCAACGTGAAATCACACGTTTGAAAACAACAGGCGAAGACCCTGCTCGCTTGGCACGTCTTGAAAAGCAATTCAAAACATTTGGTAACTCTACTTGTGCTGGTGATGGATTGTGTAGCGTGTCATGTCCTATGGGCAACAACACTGGCGAAATGATTCACGATTTGCGTCAAGCATCGTTGCCAAAGGGTAGTATGGGATACAAGATTGGTGATTTGGCTGCAAGAAAATTGCATGTAATCACTGGAGTGTTCCGTCCAGTACTCTCTGCTGCTAATCTTGCAGGAAAAGTGCTTGGTGATGGTGGTGTAAACGTTATTGGTGGCACGCTCAACAAAGTGGGTGTTCCATTGTGGACTCCGTCGCTCCCTGGCGCATTCTATTCGCCTAAGGCAGAAGTGAAACCTGCCGATAAGAAAGTGGTATATTTCCCAAGTTGTATCAACCAAACTATGGGACAATCACGTGAAAAGGGTAAAAAGGTAGAAACTCTTGTTGATACAATTATTGCACTTTGTAATAAAGCTGGTTACGAAGTTATCTTCCCTAAAAACATGAAGAAACTTTGTTGTGGTATGATATGGGAAAGTAAAGGTATGCCTGATATTGCTGACCGCAAGACTGCAGAGCTCGAAAAAGCATTACTCGAAGCTTCAGAAAATGGCAAATATCCTGTGCTTTGCGACCAAAGTCCATGTCTCCATCGCATGCGCGATCATATTAAGTCAATGCATCTTTATGAGCCTGCCGAATTTATCTATGAATTCCTTGCTCCAAATCTTGAGTTTACACCTATTGACGACACAGTGGCAGTTCATGTTACATGTTCATCTCGTCGCATGGGCTTGGCTGATAAAATTATTGCTCTTGCGCGTATGTGTTCTCGCAATGTAGTGGTGCCTACCGAAGTGGGTTGTTGTGGCTTTGCTGGCGACAAAGGTTTCATGATGCCTGAACTCAATAAGTATGCATTGCGCAAACTTCGTCCTCAAATCGAGGCTTCGGGTGCTACTCATGGTTACTCTAATAGCCGTACATGTGAAATTGGTCTTACTACAAATAGTGGTATTCCATATAAATCTATCGCTTACTTGGTAGATAGTTGTACTAAATCGAAAAAATAACAAGAATATATGGCAGAAGTTGTAAAAAAACAAAGTCAGCGTATGCTTGCTCTTGATATCCTTCGTGGTATCACAATTGCAGGTATGATACTTGTGAATAATCCAGGTTCGTGGAGCCACATGTATCGTCCTCTTGGACACGCAGCTTGGAATGGATTGACTCCAACCGACCTCATTTTCCCATTCTTTATGTTTATTATGGGTATTTCAACATTTATCTCAATGCGTAAGTTTGAGTTCAAAATGTCGGGTTCATTGTTGTTCAAAATTATCAAACGCACTGTAATAATCTTTGCAATAGGTCTTGGCATCGCATGGTTTAGCAAGTTGTGCTATGGCATCGCTGGTGGTAAGTCGTTTTTAGAAGCAGCAAATTCGTTTGACACAATTCGCATTCTTGGCGTTATGCCCCGTTTGGCTCTTTGCTATGGTGCTGCATCAATTATTGTGCTTGTGCTTCGATGCAAACATATATTGTGGGCAGTGGCAACACTTCTAATTGGATATGGAGTGATATTGCTTGTTGATGAGTATGGACTTGTGTTCTCTGAGCAAAACATTGTATCGGTAATTGACCAAGCTGTTCTCGGTATCGATCACATGTATAAAGACACTATTGACGGTGTTAAACTCGCATTTGATCCCGAAGGATTGTTGAGTACAATACCATCTATTGCTCACGTGTTAATCGGTTTTTGGGCAGGCATGAAGATGATGGAGGAGAAAGATATCAATATGCGTGTAAATCGTTTGTTTATCATCGGTGCTGTATTGATGATTCTTGGCTTCCTCTTTGATTATGCAATCCCCATCAATAAAAAACTTTGGACTCCAACATTTGCGCTCGTGACATGTGGACTTGCATCTACATTCTTGGCATTGTTGATATGGATTATTGATATCAAAGGATACAAGAAATGGTGTCGTTTCTTTGAAGCATTTGGTATCAATCCATTGTTCCTCTATGTGCTCGGAGGTGTGTTAGGCATCATCTTTGGTTCATTTAAGTTTGGTGCAGCCGATACATCTATCAAGGGATATGTTTATGGCGAGTTCCTTTCACCAATGATTGGCGATCCTGTACTCGCATCATGCATCTATGCATTGCTCTTTATCGCCCTCTGTTGGTCGATTGGATACATACTTTACAGAAAGAAAATATATATAAAAATATAATACAATAAATAATAAATAAGACATGAAATTAATTGCAGATTGTGGCAGTACCAAAATCCAATGGTGCGCTGTTGAAGAAGGAAAAGTAGTTAAAGAATTCTTCACTCCTGGTATGAATGCTATTATGCTCACTGAAGAAGAAATGGCTGAGCGTATGGGCAATGAATTAAAACCTGAAGTTGAAGGTATGACTTTCGAAAGCATCTATTTCTATGGTGCAGGTTGTATCAACGACGATGTGTGTGGCAATGTACGTCGTGCTATCGCTGCTCATGTTCCAGTTCCAGTAATCGAAGTTTATACCGACCTTCTTGCTGCAGCTCGTGCACTCTTTGGTCATGAAGCAGGTATCGCTTGTATCTTGGGTACTGGTTCTAACTCATGCTACTACGATGGCGAAAAAATCGTTGACAATGTGTCTCCACTTGGTTATATCCTTGGTGATGAAGGTAGTGGTGCAGTGCTTGGTAAATTGCTCGTAGGTGATGTATTGAAAAAACAACTCCCTGAAGCACTTTGCGAAAAATTCCTCGCTCAATACGACCTTGATCGTATGAAAATCATTCAAAAGGTATATCGCGAGCACCCAGCTAACCGTTTCCTCGCATCTATCACTCCATTCCTTATCCAAAACATCGAGGAGCCTGCTGTGCACCGTCTTGTATTGAATGCATTCAAAGCGTTCTTCGTGCGTAACATTGCAAACTATGCAAACTATAAAGAATATAGCATCAATTTCGTAGGTTCAATCGCTCACTACTATCGTGAAGTACTTGAAGAAGCAGCCGATGCAGTAGATTGCAAAATTGGCAAAATTCTTCAAGCGCCAATGGAAGGCCTTATCGCTTACCACGCGTAATTGATTATAGTGTATAATTAAGAATTCACAAATTAATAAAAACAAATATAATATGGCATTTGTAAAAATCAGTGAACAACCTTCACTTTACAATGACTTGGAAAAGAAATCAGTATTGGAACTCCTTACTGATATCAACAATGAGGACAAAAAAGTAGCTCTTGCAGTAGAAAAAGCTATCCCTCAAATCGAAAAACTTGTTACTGGTATCGTTAGCCGCATGAAAAAAGGTGGTCGCATCTTCTATATGGGCGCAGGTACTTCTGGCCGTCTTGGTGTGCTTGACGCATCTGAAATCCCTCCTACATACGGTATGGATCCATCATGGGTAATCGGTCTCATCGCAGGTGGTGATGTTGCTCTCCGTAACCCAGTTGAAAATGCTGAAGATGATACTAATCAAGGTTGGAAAGACCTCGAAGCATTCAACATCAACGAAAAAGATACTGTTATCGGTATTGCTGCTTCAGGTACTACTCCTTATGTAATTGGCGCACTTAACGCATGTCGTGAACGTGGCATTTTGACTGCTGCTATCACATCTAACCCTGATGCTCCTATTTCACAAGCTGCCGACATCGCTATCGAAATGATTGTAGGTCCTGAATACGTTACAGGTAGTTCACGTATGAAATCGGGTACAGGTCAAAAGATGATTTGTAACATGATTACTACATCAGTAATGATTCAAATGGGTCGCGTGAAAGGCAATAAGATGGTAAACATGCAACTTTCTAACGCGAAACTCGTTGACCGTGGTACTCGCATGGTAGTTGAAGAACTCGGTTTGGAATATGAAGAAGCAAAACGCCTTCTCCTCCTTCACGGCGAAGTAAAACGTGCATGCGACGCTTATCGCGCTGAACAAGCATAAACTCTATTGACATAAGAACAAAAGAACATAATTAACACAGGGCAACTCCAATGGGGTTGCCCTGTGTCTTCAGTTATAAATATAACCTTTGTTATTATAGAAAAGCAGGTATTGTTCACAAAACTTATGTCAAACTTGCATAAATTGATTTTCAGATTTTAGACCATACATTAACTACGTTATCCTGTGAAAACTGATTAAATTCTTCTAAGTTTTTATGATAATAGTCTTCATCAAGTACATACATGCTACAAGGTATGGCATCTGTTGACTTACATGGTTTATCAAGTTTCAACTTACACGATAGTTTGTTATTTTCAAAATCATATTGACGATGGCTACAGAGATAACAATTCTTGACATTATATCCACTGCTTTTTGCAAAGGCTAAGCCCCAATTATAGAGACGCCCGTAGGAGAATGGTGTGCTTTGCTGTTCAGGTAGAGAAAAATTCTGACTATGATTTGAATCGTTTTTGATTGTAATTTCTAATAGGGCGTTGTCTGACCTTTCTCTAAAAGACTTGCAATTACATTCAGATCTTGCAAATGCTTTACCCGAATTGTAATAGATGAATTTTAAGAGCGAATGTCTGGCAGAATCGCTTTCATTTATAAAGTTCGTGGGATTAAAACCATAAAATCGAACTGTTTCACTTTCCGAAATATCATTGGTTACGATATTTTCTACATCCTCTTCTGAATGCACTTCAAATTCAATTATTCGTTTGTTTGATTCTTTCTTTTCTTGAGAACATTCATGAGTAACCTTAATCTCAACAAGAATATCATTATTTGGATTTTTTGGATTACTCCATAATAGGTCTGCTCTGAATCTGTGATTATCCACAGAGATTGTTTTTTCAAGAGTACAAAGAGAGAGGCGTTCTTTTAAATCAATAGACTTGTTAACTCCTTTGGAGCATTTATCCTCACTTTTTCTCCATATGCAGTCATTTGCAAATTCACAAATTGGTTGCTGATAATGGAGGATAATACTATCGGTATTATTAAACCATTGTTTAAATCTCAACTTTGCAAATGCATGAAGATATGATTCATAAGAACATTCCATGTGAATTTCATTTTCATATCTATAGTCATGAGCGAAGTGCCAAGTACGGATATTCCCACAACGTTTTAGCATCCTACGACCACAATGAGGACAAAAACAATCTTCGTTGCTCTTATTAGCTTCTCTGATATGTATTAATTCTCCACTCTTGAAAATAGCGTAATGCTGTCCCATTCTATTCTTGTATTCCATGGTTTTGAGCGTTTATTAATTTATATCAACAAAATCTACTTTCTTGCCCAAAGCGGTGGCAATTTTTGCTAAAATATCAAAACCAACTGAATAACGTCCATTTTCAATACGACTGAGGTTTGCTGCATCAATTCCTACAAGACGTGCTAGGTCTCGTGCCTCAATACCACGCTCTTCTCGTATTTCCTTAATGCGAATGCCAATTCTTGCTCTATCCTCATACCTTGTGCCAGTACTAATACCAAGAATTCCACCACCTATGCCAAACTGCAAAGACTTACGCCAGATATTGTTAATCATTTGTTCTTTGTCATCAGAGAAGTTCTCGTCAAACAAAGTTTCAAGCCAAAATAGTTCCTGTTTTTTTGTTTCCTCGTTAATATAAGCACCAATTTGACAAAGGACAATATAAACTTCTCCATCTGGAGCAGTGACTTCAACTTCTTTTCTATTAATAATTTGTGCAGAAGATTGATTTTTAAATGTATTTTTTTTCATAAAATTAAATCGTTTTTATAGTGGTGTTCCCCACTTTTAAAATTAATAATGGACAAAGATACAAAAATAAATCTAATTGGCAAATATGACAATTGAAAATTTGTAAATACAACAATTGGAGTAACCTATTTAATCTTTTAACAATAGAATTTTAACCTATTTTTTTTGTAATAAAAGTTATCTGATTGTTATCATATGTTTATATGCGAAGTGAAATGCGCATGTGTTGTATATGGGAGTATAAAAACACCTTAAATTTTAATTTATCTTACGGTGGGCAGAGATATTGCCCACGTGTGGTGTTATCTTTGCAAAAAATACACACATATAGAGTTTAATCAGATATATGGAGATACGCGAAAGAACACAACAAATATTAAAGGCAATGACTGCCGATGCCTATGAACGCAATGAGGTAATGGCGTTAAGTTTATTGAGCGCGCTTGCCGAGGAGAGTATATTTTTGCTCGGTTTGCCAGGGGTGGGGAAGAGTATGATGGCAAGGAAGTTGAAAATGGCATTTGAGAATGCGCGTTCGTTTGAATATCTGATGTCGCGATTTTCTACTCCCGATGAGATATTTGGACCAGTGAGCATCACAAAATTGCGTGAACACGATACTTATGAACGCATAACAAAGGGCTATCTGCCCGAGTCGCAGATAGTGTTTCTTGATGAGATATGGAAGGCGGGACCTGCTATCCAAAATTCATTACTTACGGTGCTAAATGAAAAGATATATCGCAATGGGGATTGTGATATGCATTTGCCTATTCGTGGCATCATCGCTGCGTCAAATGAGTTGCCTGCCGAAGGTGAGGGGCTTGAAGCGTTGTGGGACCGTTTCTTGTTGCGATATATAGTGAGCCCAATCGAGATGCGTGAGAATTTCAATAATTTGATTTTGGGAGTGAAAGCGGCTCCAACCGTCGATACCGTAATCCCATTTACGCAAAAGGAGTGTGATGAATTGCGCGAGAAGGTGCGTGAGTGTGAGATGCCGCATGAAATCGTCGACATGATGTATGACTTGCGCGAAAAAATGAATGCATTTGCTAAAACGGAAACGGATGACACTTCAAAAGAAAATATAAATGAGATGAAATACTATGTGTCAGACCGTCGTTGGCGAAAAATGGCTCATGTTATGAAGGTGTCGGCGTGTGTAAATGGTCGCAAGCGCGTAGATGTTTCCGACTTCATGTTGCTTGTGCATATGTTGTGGAATAGCGATGACTGTTGCGATAATTGTCGTAATGCAGTGGCACAATGTGTTGCAATGCATTGTTTGCGAGATTATATGAAGTCAAATTCTCGCAAGAATAAGGGACGCACCGAAACACTCGTAAAAGATGACGGCACTCACTATGTGGTTGATTGTAATGGTTATACCTTTAAGATAAAGATTGCCGACTACGAAACAATGTTGAAAAATCCGCGCGAGGTATATTTCGGACATGAGGTAAACGATGGAGAGATTGAGATGGTTGACTATGGCCCATTTGTGATTCAAGTACATAAAGAAGGATATGTGAACATCAATAGTTATAGTTTTCCATTGCGAAGAAGTGGTGAAACATTAGCCACAAATGCACCACTTTGCACTAATGAAACCGTTGAAGATGTGTATGCTTCATTGTTGAGATTAATTAATGAGAATATGTTTGTGGCAAATTCTAATTTCACGACTGTGTTGCACAATCTGTTTTCTGAATACGATAAGAAATTCCGACAAATACAACGATGAAAGACGCTCATATAAAATATTTGCAACGTGGCATAAAGGCAAGGATTCTAGGCAATAGGGTTGAGATTCGCAGTAATAGCCGACTCAAATCGTATAAGATGCTCGACACGATACTCAATGATGCTCGTTTTTATATTACGCTTGACTTTCGTCGGCAATGGATAGGGTATGCTACTAAACGAATAAATGATTTTGGCGATTCAATAACCGTTGAAGAGTGGCGCGATGAAAAATTACTTGACGATAGAATTGAACGATTCTTAATAGAATGGTTCTTAACTCATTTTGGCGAACTAGTGTCCTTTGATGAAGATGAAGAAACTGCTAAAAAATCGGAGAAGAAAGTAACTATTGATGGAGCAAACGATAATGAAGAAGAGGACGAAGATGATGATGAATTAGATGTGGATGCTGAATTAAACGAGAATTTAGTGTCGGATAAAACATCGAAAGATGCCACGCGTGAAACAAATCTAAATGGAGCATGTTTGCCTATACCAATGCAAGATTTTGCCAATAAGGAACCTACGGAGAAAACTGCGGTCAAATATCTGGAATCGATAGATAAATCAATTGTTGATTTGGCATTGAAATTAGGTAGAACTGGAATATCGACCTTTTCTATATCAACTACATCTAAATTTTCACGTTCATCACATAGTGATATTAGTGGAGTGACGATAGGAAATGATTTGAATGCGATATTGCCGACCGAAACGGCATTGCTTGGCGATAGCGTTACCGAGAATGTATTCTATCGAAAGTATGTCGAAAAACGCTTGCAAGTATTGGCCTCGGCATCATCATCGACTAAGGGAAAAAAGAAACGTGGGCCTATAATAGTGTGTATTGACACAAGTGGATCGATGACAAGTGAATTGCTTGAAATGGCAAAGCAATTGGCATTGGCAGTAGCAATTGTAGCGCAACGCACACATCGCACATTATGTCTTATTAATTATTCCTATAATCTAACATACTTTGTACTCACCAATATAAAACAACAACGCAAGGCTTTTTTAGCCTTTCTCGCTCGAACGTATGGAGGGGGAAATAATGAAAATCTACTATTTTCGTTTATCTTTCGTTCGTTATTGAAAGGACGAAAACATCATCATCTAAAAGATAGTCTTGAAGGTGCCGACTTGCTTGTAATTTCTGATTATATGTGGAGTTGGCTCTCAAAATATGTAGTGAAGGACCTTGATAAGGCTCGACGCAATGGTATGAGGTTGTATTCTCTAAAAGTAAAAGATTTTAATGAACAACATAATGAACATTCATTTGTAGGATCATCAGCACGAAAATATATGGGGCGATGTTATGAGAATTACAAATATGTAGGAGGTAAATGTATTAAAGAAACAATAAAATAGTAACGATTATGATAATGCGACTTGAACAAGCAATTGTGTACGTGTTAGCAACAGCCGGACACGGAATGTCTACAACGGCAATAGCTGATGCAATCAACGAAGAAGGATTGTATATACTCAACAACGGCCAACCTGTGAGCGATAAATTTGTGTATGCCACAATATGCCGTTATGCCGACATCTTCGCCCGCGAAGGTGGACTCATTTATCTGATAATGTAGTGGCGTAGGGGAACTTTATATAGTAGTTATAGGCACTATTTCTATGATATAAATGAGTCCTTAAATCCGAGGAAATAGAGGATGCCATCGAGTCCGATGGTTGAGAGTGATTGCTCGGCGGTTGCTTTTACTTTTGGTTTTGCATGGAATGCGATACCAAGACCAGCAGTTGCAAGCATTGGAAGGTCATTAGCGCCATCACCGACAGCAATTGTTTGAGCAATGTTTACATTTTCAACTTGTGCAATGAGTCGAAGTAATTCTGCTTTGCGTTTGCCGTCTACAATGTCTCCGAGGTGGCGACCAGTGAGTTTGCCATCAACGATTTCAAGTTCGTTGGCATAGACATAGTCAAAACCAAAGCGTTGTTTGAGATAGTTGCCAAAATATGTGAAACCTCCCGAAAGAATAGCAGTTTTATATCCTACGCGTTTCAATACTTCTATCAAACGATCAAGCCCTTCGGTAATAGGAAGATTTTCGGCAATATCTTTCATCACGCTCTCATCAAGTCCTTTGAGTAAGGCCACTCGTTCGGTAAACGATTCGCAGAAATCAATCTCCCCACGCATTGCACGCTCGGTAATCTCTTTAACTTTATCGCCAACTCCTGCACGGATAGCAAGTTCGTCAATAACTTCGGTTTCAATAAGAGTTGAATCCATATCGAAGCATATCAAGCGACGTGAGCGACGATACATAGTATCCTCTTGCAATGAGATATCAAACCCTTCATTTGATGCCATCTCCATGAATTGTGACTGCATTTCAGCGCGGTCACGAGGGGTGCCACGTACTGAAAACTCCACACAAGCCTTTGATAGTGGGTTTTCTTTCTCTTCTAACGGCATTCGACCTGTTAAACGGCGAATGCTATCAATATTTAGATTCTGTTTTGAAATAACGTCTGAAACTAATGCAATATGGCGTGAAGTAAGTTCACGGCCAAGGGTAGTGATAATCCAGCGTTGCTTTCCTTGACGGCCAACCCAATCGGTATATTCCTCAACCGAAATAGGTGTGAAATGGATTTGGAAATTCATTTCAGATGCCTTAAATAGCAACTCTTTCATAATATCGCCCGATACCGAACTATCGGTCTTAAATAATATGCCAAGAGATAAATAGTGATGAATATCTGCTTGACCAATGTCAAGAATATCAGCATTATACTTTGCTAAAATTGCAGTCAGTGCAGCAGTAACTCCAGGACGGTCGTATCCCGAGATATTCACCATTATCAATTCAAGATTTTTTGTTTCCATATTTTCGCTATTTATTCCTCAAAATTACGAATAAATTATCGACTGGCAAAAAAATATGGTGCTCTTAATACTTAAGAACACCATAATATAGAATTAGTTTTGGTACTACCTATTTTGAAGTATCGGTGCTGATAACAGGTTGTGCTGATTCGTCGGCGCAGAGGACTACGAGTAGGTTACCAACCATTGAAGCACGTTTTTCTTCATTGAGTTCGATGCCTTCGTTGGCGAGTTTGTCAAGAGCAAGTTTTACCATTGAAACTGCTCCTTCAACAATTTTCTCACGAGCTGCGATAACGGCAGTAGCTTGTTGACGGCGAAGCATCACGGCTGCAATCTCGGGTGCATAGGTGAGATAGTTAATGCGTGCTTCTTGCACTTCAATACCAGCAAAAGCTAAACGTTCATTTAGTTTTTCAACAAGGATTTCGTTGATTTCGGCACCACCAGAACGGAGTGTTAATTCATTATCATCATCGGTTGTGTCTTTATTGTCATCGTAAGCATATAGCCCTGCAACTTCGCGAAGAGCTGCATCTCCTTGAATGCGCACATATTTTTCAAATGCATTCATGCGTGTAGATGCAGTTGCTCCAGTTGCTCCTCCAGCTATGCTTTGAGCGTCGATTTCAAACATTGCCTTGTATGTGTCGTTAAGTTTCCACACTATAACCATACCGATGAGGATTGGATTACCCTCTTTGTCGTTTACTTTGATAGGCTCGGCGTCGAGGTTGCGAGAGCGCATAGTCAATCGTTTGCGTGACATAAATGGGTTTACCCAATAAAAGCCATGTTGATTGAATGTGCCCTTGTATTTACCAAAGAAAATCATCACAGCCGCCTCGTTGGGCTCGAGTGTGAAGAATCCGATAATGGCGATAAAACTAATTATAAGAAGGGTAATACCCCCACCAATTATTAATCCATATTCATTAATGCCTCCATAGATAATTGAAGCAATTGATGCAGCTATTAATGCTATATATAGTATTAAAGCCACAAAACCATTCATCTTAAATCCGCTATAAGCAGTTTCAATTTTTTCAGTAACCATGATATATTTAATTAAATAAAATAATGTTTTCACAAAGTTAGAATAATTTTTGAGAATAATGCCATATTTTTTGCTAAATGTGAAATATCCATTTTGTTTGATTAATCGCAAAATATGTGTAAATTTGCGAATTATTCACAAAATATAGATTCAATATGAAATTATATGACGTATATCCTTTGTTTGATATAGAGATTGAAAAAGGAGAAGGTTGTTACACCTACGACACTGAAGGAACTAAATATCTTGACCTTTATGGAGGTCATGCAGTTATATCTGTGGGGCACTCTCATCCTCATTACCTTAAAGCATTGAATGAGCAATCTTCAAAATTGGTGTTTTACTCTAACTCGGTAATTAACTCATTGCAACAAACTCTTGCTGATAAACTTGGCAAGATTTCTGGTTACGATGATTATCAACTATTTTTGATTAATTCGGGAGCTGAGGCAAATGAAAATGCGTTGAAACTTGCATCATTTTACAATGGCAAAACTCGCGTTATTGCATTTGACAAAGCATTCCATGGTCGCACATCACTCGCTGTTGAGGCTACTGATAATCCTAAGATTGTAGCTCCAATAAATGCCAATGGCCATATCACATTCCTTCCTCTAAATGATATTGATGCAGTGAAAGTAGAGTTGGCAAAAGGTGATGTTAGTGCAGTTATTGTTGAGGGAATTCAAGGTGTAGGTGGTATTCGTATACCAGAAACTGATTTTATGCAGTCGTTGCGCGAAGAGTGTGACAAACACGATGTGGTACTCATTGCCGATGAAATTCAATCGGGCTATGGTCGTTCTGGAAAATTCTTTGCTCACCAATATACTGGCGTGCGTCCCGATATTATTACTGTGGCAAAGGGTATCGCTAACGGATTTCCTATGGGTGGTGTGTTGATTAGTCCTAAATTTACACCTGTATATGGTCAACTTGGCACAACATTTGGTGGTAGTCATCTCGCTTGTGCTGCAGCAATTGCTGTTCTCGATATTTTTGAACAAGAAAACCTTGTTGAGAATGCGCGCAAGGTAGGGGAGTATCTCATGGCTGAATTGAAACAAATACCAGGCATCAAAGAGGTGCGTGGTCGCGGTTTGATGATTGGCATGGAGTTTGATTATCCAGTAAAAGAACTTCGCACACGACTCATCAAAGAGGAGAAAGTGTTTACTGGCGCAACAGGTACACACATGATTCGCCTATTGCCACCACTTGTGTTGACAATGGAACAAGCACAAGACTTTATTGGTAGATTGAAAAATGCGCTTGCAAAACAAGCTTAAAACATTATAATTATGAAAATTGCAATTATTGGAGCAGGGAATATGGGTGGAGCAATTGCTCGTGGTCTTGCTTATAGCAATGTTGATGTAAATATAGCAGTGGCTGACCTTGATGAGGGGAAACTCACCGAGTTGAATGCTGAATATAATACTATTGAGACATCGACCGATAGCAGGTCAATTGTAGCAAAAGCCGATGTGGTGTTGGTAGCAGTTAAGCCTTGGCTTGTAGAACCTGTATTGAAAGGTGTGTTGCCTGTGCTTGATTTATCTCGTCAAATTATCCTTTCAATTGCTGCAGGTGTAGATATTGCAACATTGACATCATGGCTTGGCAATGATAAGGCTGTCGTGTTCCGTGCAATACCTAATACGGCAATCTCAATACTTCAAAGCATGACTTTCGTAAGTCACAACGCTAATGCAACAAAAGAGCAAGTGGCACAAGTTGAAACTATCTTTAATGCTCTTGGCAAAGCAGCAGTGATTGAAGAACGATTGATGGGGGCTGCTACATCGCTATGCTCTTGTGGTATAGCTTTTGCAATGCGTTATGTGCGTGCTGCAACCGAAGGTGGTGTAGAACTTGGTATTTACCCCAATGATGCAAAGCAATATGTGTTGCAAACACTTCGTGGCGCAGTGGAATTGCTTGAAGCAACAGGTAATAACCCCGAGGTGGAAATCGATAAGGTTACAACTCCTGGTGGCATCACAATTAAAGGTCTTAACGCAATGGAAGCCCACGGCTTTACCAATGCAGTGATAGAGGGCCTAAAAGCAAGTAAATAATACTATTAACTATATAAAAATAAAACACATGTCAGTAAACAAAGTAATATTAGTAGGAAATGTAGGGGGAGATCCCGAAATCCGTTATGTTGAAACTCGTCCAGTAGCAACATTCTCGTTGGCTACTACCGATCGTGCTTACACGACCGCATCGGGAGCGCAAGTGCCCGAACGCACAGAGTGGCACCGATTGGTAATGTGGGATAAGGCTGCAGAAATTGCAGAAAAGTATATTCGCAAAGGCACAAAACTATATGTTGAGGGAAAACTTCGCACTCGTGTGTGGGAAGATCGCAACACTATCAAACACAATGTGACAGAAATCCTCGTTGACCAATTCGACATACTCTCACGCCCACAACAAGCACAACAACCAGCGCCTGAACAAAATCAAGAAATGCCATTTTAAGCAATTGACAATTACTTCAAATTGAGATAAAATAACACCCCCGCAAGGCAATCTTGCGGGGGTGTTTGTTATGCAGAGTTTCTGAATGTTACTTTTTATCCAAATCTTTGAGAAGGGTTTCAACTGCTGTGCGGAGTTGAGAGTCTTCGCCAGTTACTACTGTTGCTGGGTCGTTGGCAACTTTAACATCGGGTTCGAGTTGAGTGTTTTCGAGATATGAACCGTCAGGTAGGCGATAACCTACAACAGGAATACCAAATACTAATGAAGGGTCTTGCAATGTTACCCAGTTTACGCTTGTCATAGTTCCTGGTACTGGCATACCTACGAGTTTACCGATGCCACGATGTTTGTATACCCATGGTGTGCCGTGAGCATTACTATAGTTGGCCTCGCATTGTACCATAATGCTTGGTTTGTTCCAGCGTCGGCTTGGCATATCGCACGCTTCTACACCACGCACCACTTGTGTAAAGTATTTTTTACCGCTGAATAGGACTTCGATATCTTCGTGAAGACGACCACCGCCATTCCAACGAGTGTCGATAACTATACCTTCGCAGTGATTATATTTACCGAGGATATCAGAGTAAACAGTGCGGAAACTACCGTCGTTCATTGACTCGATGTGAACATAGCCCAAACGGCCGTTAGACCAACGTTCAACATCGGCTGCACGTTGTTTGATCCAACGTTCATAGAGCAAATCTGATTGAACTCCCGATGAGATTGGCAATACTACTTCGTCCCAACGTTCACCCGACTCGGGGTTGTAAATTGAAACAAGAGTTTTCTTTTTGATAATATCGTTGAAAAGAGGGGTATAGTCTTCGTTGGCTTTAATCTCTTTACCATTGATTTTTTCGATAATGCAACCTGCTTTCACTTTTGATGTAGAGCGGTCGAATGGCCCTTTTTCAAGTACTTCGGCTACTTTAAGACCATCTTTTGCGTATTCCCAGTCGTAAAGTAAACCGAGTGTTGCAGTTTGAGAAAGCGAACCTTTGCCACGATAACTACCACCAGTATGAGATACATTGAGTTCGCCAAGAAGTTCGCTCAATAACTCAGCATAGTCGTGGTTGTTGTTGATGTGAGGGAGGAAACGACGATAGTTGTCGCACATCTTTTCCCAGTCAACACCATGGAGGTCTTTAACGTAGAACATCTCTTTTTCTTGACGATAAACATAGTCAAACATGTATTCGCGTTCGGCTTCTGCATCAAGAGTCATAGTTGCAGAGTAAGAGATGTTAGTGAGTTTGTCGCTTGCAGGGGCGAGTTTCTTCATCATACGGCTACCGAGGAGGAAGATGTTGCCACTCTTATCCATTTCCATAGATAGACGGCCTGCTCCGAGTTTGCTCACGATTTTAGCATCGGGTTTGCGGAGTTTGATTTTCCACAAGTCGTAGCCTTTTTCAACTGCTGAAAGGTAATAAAGATTTTCGCCATCTTTAGTGATGATAGCATCGCAAATATCTGAAGAGTTAGGAGTTAGACGCACGATGCGGTCTTCGATGCCATCGAGTTCTACGTTGATATCTTTAGATGATTTAGCATCTTTTTCAGCATCGGCTTTTTCCTCTTTTTTAGCATCTTTTTTGTCGTCATCTTTTTTCTTGTCGGCCTCTTTCTTTTGTGCTTTTTCTACCTCTTTATAGAGAGCATAGTCCTCTTCGCTGAGGCGATATTTATCGTAAGCATCTTGATTGACGAATACGAGCATTGCATCGCTCATTGAACCCCATGAAGCGTGGTTGCGCATACCATAGCGTTCAGAGAGGAAGAGTATAGCATTGCCGTCCATTACCCAACGAGGAGACTCGTCAAAATATCCACTACGAGTGATGTTTGTGATTTTACCACCTTGTGCGCTGACGATTGCAATATCGCTATATGGGTCGTGCATATTGTCAACGACTTCGAGTGTGAACCATTTGCCGTCGGGCGACCATGAATAGTTAAATCCTCCATTGCGGCGTGCATAAGTAGAACCATCAGTAATTTGACGCACTTTCTTACTCTTTACATCCATTACCATCAATTTGTTGCGATCTTGAATGAAGGCAAGTTCTTTGCCGTCGGGAGAATATTGAGGATAGGTACGCTCTACATTGTCGTTAAAGAGTGCTTTTTCTACGATAGTTGTAGCATTAGGGAAATTGGGGTCATCTTTACGTTCAATAGTTGCAGTATAGATGTTCCATTGTCCATTGCGTTCACTCATATAAGCGATTGTGCGATTGTCGGCAGCCCATGTTGGTTGACATTCAGCCTCTGCAGTGTTAGTGATTTGTTTTGTTGTAGTGTAGTCGGTTGATGTAACAAACAATTCGCCACGATAAATCAATGCGATTTGTTTCCCGTCGGGAGAAACAGTGGCAGCCGATGCACCTGAAGCAACATTGAGTTTCTTCATTTCTGCTTCATCGTCAGAGATGATGTTGATTGCCACTTTTGAAGGTTTGCTATTACCTTTTTTAGTGTAAATTTCTCCATTGTAAGAGAATGCCAATGTGCCGTCGGCTCCTTGTGAGAGGAAACGTACAGGATGAGTTTTGAAAGTGGTTACTGCATTAACTGCTTGAGGGTTGTCGATAGGGAATGAATACACATTCATTGAACCACCCTTGCGCTCACTCAAAAAATATACAGTTTTGCCATCAACGCCCATAACTGGATTGCGGTCTTCGCCTGCATGGTCGGTAAGGTTGCTATGTTTTTGAGTTTTAGCATTGTATAACCATATATCGCGAGTGATAGATGATGTGTGGTGCTTGCGCCATTCATTCTCCATACCCTTTTGGTCTTGGTAGAGGAACGATTCCTTGTCAGTTGTGTAACTTATCATTTGAGCAGGCGAAGCAATCACCATTTTAGTGCGACCGCCATTAACGGGAATGCTGTAAAGTTCGGTCAAACGGCGAGAAGGGAACATTGCACTTGAAGCAGGATCTTGAAGCGCAGCAGAGTAGATGATTTCTTTGCCGTCGGGGGTAAATGCTTCGGGTGTTTCGCTTTCAGAAGAGAAAGTGATGCGAGTTGCTTTGCCTCCATTAGCACTCATAGTGAAAATGTCTTGTCCACCATTGCGGTCGCTTGTAAAAGCGATAGTTTTGCCGTCGGGCGACCAAATAGGGGTGGCTTCATACGATTCAAGAGTAGTGAGACGAATAGCATCGCCACCCGATGTTGCTACCTTGTAGATATCCCCTTTGTAAGTGAAGGCAATTTGAGAGCCATCGGGCGATATCTTCACATCACGAAGCCATAGAGGCGTAGTTGCCATAGCACCTAATGCCACAGCCGCCAATGATATTGATAAAAGAGTCTTTTTCATTGCTGAAATATTTAGTGATTAGTTATTCGTGTTATAATAATTTCCACAAAGATAGCGAAATTCATTTTATATCGCAATAAGGTAGATAAACTTAAAAAGTTTCATTAAATTTGTGTTTTAGAAAAAATATAGAGGGTAGGAGTTACGTTATTATATTTAAGGCGTAATAATGTGCCTATTTATACTATTTTATTTATGAAAAGAGCAATTTATTTCAGTGTAATAATATTGTCCATCCTTCTTACAGGATGTAAGAGCGCAAAGTTGTCGGTTGCCGATGAACAAATGGCGCGTGGAGAGTATTATGATGCATCAAAAACATATCGTAAGGTTTATAATAAACTTACAAAGAAAGAGCAACGTGGAAAACGTGGAGAGGTTGCGTATAAGATGGCTGAATGTTATCGTAAACTTAATCAAAGCGCACGTGCTACGGCCGCATATCAGAATGCGATACGATATGGATATCCCGATTCAACAGCACAACTTCACCTTGCAGAGATGTTGCATGCTGAAGGGAAATATGCTGCTGCAGTAAATGTGTATAAAGAGTTTTTGATGCGTTGTCCCGATTCTCAGATGGCAAAGACAGGGCTTGCTGGAAGTCAATTGGCGCTTGAAAATAAAGGGAAATCAACACGATATGTGGTAAAAAATGCTAAGTTGTTTAACTCACGTCGTTCAGATTTTGCCCCAATGTATTTTGATAAAACTTGTGATGCTCTTTATTTCACAACTACCAATGAAAAGGTTACAGGAGATAAAAAGAGTGAAATCACCGGTATGAAAAAGGGTGATGTGTGGGTGGCTAAAAAAGATGAAAATGGTGTGTGGCAACGTCCTGAAACGATTGAGGGGGAATTGAATACTGATGCCGATGAGGGTATTGTAGCATTTTCGCCCGATGGTAACACTATGTATCTTACAAAGGCTCGTCGTGAACCAAATGCAAGTACAGGCGTGGAATTATATACTTCGCAACGCTCCGATGCAAAATGGAGTGCTCCTGTGAAATTTGAAGTTACATCTGATACTGTATCAAGTTACGGACATCCAGCAGTGTCGCCCGATGGCGAATATCTATATTTTACATCAGATATGCCTGGCGGTTCGGGAGGCAAGGATTTGTGGCGCATTAATTTGAAAGAGAGAGCAGGCTCGCTTGAAAATTTGGGCGATGTATTGAATACCCCAGGCGATGAAATGTTCCCTTATGTTCGCACCGATAGTTTGTTGTATTTTGCTTCAAATGGTCATCCTGGATATGGAGGACTTGATTTATTCAGAGCCGAATTGCAACCGAATGGAGAATGGAAGGTGGTAAATATGGGTACGCCAATGAACTCGGCGGCCGATGATTTCGGTATCACGTTTGGAATTGGCGAAAATGGTTTCTTCAGTTCTAACCGTGGCGATGGGCGTGGATATGACCATATTTACTCGTTTGAATTACCCGATTTGAAAATTACCATCTCAGGATGGGTATTGGATAAAGATGAAGAGCCAATTCCTAACGCCGTGATACGCATTGTGGGTAATGATGGCTCTAACCAAAAAGAGGTAGCACGCGATGATGGCTCATTTAAGTTTGCAATCAAGCGTGGCGTGAAATATGTGATGCTTGCTGGTGCAAAAGGCTATCTAAATGGCAAACAACAATTTGAAAGT
Source organism: Muribaculaceae bacterium (assembly GCA_017424575.1). GTDB lineage: Bacteria > Bacteroidota > Bacteroidia > Bacteroidales > Muribaculaceae > RGIG4079. Next base: position 22,552 of record JAFOYQ010000091.1, on the reverse strand, counting down.
GACAACGCCGAAGAGGATGCAGAATATGCAATTGACTTCTTTTTGTCATCGATAAATAAACCAAATGTGGTAGAGAACATTTTCTACGACTTTGACCAAGCAACATTGCGCCCTGAGTCGAAAGATGCTCTTGAAGAATTGGCGCAAATATTACGTGATAATCCTCATGTGACGATTGAAATGGCGTCGCACACCGACCGTTGGGGCTCAGATGAGTATAATATTGATTTATCGCATCGTCGCGCTCAATCGGTAGTTGATTATTTGACTGAAGTGGGTATTAGTGCCGACCGTTTGCAATGTCAAGGTTATGGCGAAACTCGCCCTAAAACAGTGACAAAGAAGATTGCTCGTGAATATCCTCAATTCAAAGAGGGTGATGTGCTCACTGAAGAGTATATTGAAGCATTAAGCGAAGAGGATCAAGAGGTGGCCGACCAAATTAATCGTCGCACCGAGTTCTCAGTGTTATCGATTGACTATAATATGTATTAATATTGACAATAGTCATGCCTAAATTTCGTACAGCAGTAGAACCATTGCGCATGCAAGGATTAATCAATCATCAACAGGGTGTGATGATGATAGGTTCTTGCTTTAGTGATAATATAGGCAGTCGATTGCAATTAGCATGTTTCGATGTTGAGGTTAATCCATTTGGCACTCTATACAATCCAGCAAGTATAGCTTGCGCAATAGATGATATTATAACCCAACGAGTATTTGAACAACGTGACTTATTTCAACTCGCAGGAGATAATCGTTGGCATAGTTTTAGCCATCATTCATCGTTCTCAAGTGTAGATGCATCGATGATGCTTGGCAAAATAAATGAGCAGATTAAAAACTCGTATGCAATGCTACAAGGAGCATCAACATTGATAGTTACATTTGGCACTGCGTGGGTATATCGATATAAAAACACTAATGAAGTAGTGGCAAATTGCCATAAAATTCCTGCTAACCAATTTAATCGTCAACTTATGTCGGTTGACGAAATCGTTGAGAAATGGGCTACTCTTATTGGCAATTTACGATTGATAAATAGCGATTTGAAATTGGTGTTTACAGTAAGCCCTATTCGCCATTTGCGTGATGGAGCACACGAAAATCAGATAAGCAAAGCAACATTACACCTCGCTATTGATAAGTTGCAAAAAAAGCATGAGGGTATAATTTATTTCCCTGCATACGAAATAATGAACGATGATTTACGCGATTATCGATTTTATGCTTCAGACATGACACATCCTTCGGAGGTGGCAGTCGATTATATATATGATATTTTTGCTCAGTCGTTCTATTCGGTCGATACGATGAAGTTGGCTGGGGAATGTGAACGGCTATCACGTCGATTATTGCATCGTCACATGGGAGATGACCAAGAGGCAATCAATCGATTTGAGCAATCAACACAATCATTGAAAAAACAAATGTTGCAACAATATCCATTCTTGCAACGTGCAATCGAGAAAATTACAACAAAATGATATATTCAATCTCTACAATAGCACAAATATTACATCTGCCCGAACCTAAAATTCCGGCATCAAATGTAAGTATTCTTTTGACCGATAGTCGCTCGTTGACTTATCCCGAAGATACATTGTTTTTTGCTTTACGCACAAGCAATAACGATGGACATCGCTATCTACACGATTTGTATGAAGGTGGGGTGAGAAACTTTGTGGTAGATCACATTCCAGCAACAATGCAACATGTGGAGAATACCAATTTCTTGGTGGTTAGCGATGTGAAGAAGGCTTTGCAGACAATTGCTTCGTATCATCGAGGTAGATTTACTGCGCCAGTTGTGGGGGTGACAGGTAGCCGAGGTAAAACTGTAGTAAAAGAGTGGTTATATCAATTGTTGTGTGCCGATTATAGCATGGTGCGCAGTCCTCGCAGTTATAATTCTCAAATAGGTGTGCCGTTGTCAATATGGGAGATGAATGAGGAAACTCAATTGGCAGTATTTGAGGCTGGTATTTCTAAACCTAACGAAATGGCAGCTCTGCAATCAATGATTCGCCCCAAACTTGCTGTTATAACAAATATTGGCGATGAGCATAACGAAGGATTTAGCGATAATCGTGCAAAATGTGAAGAGAAAGTAACTCTATGTCGTGATTGCGATTGCATTGTATATAATGGCGATGATGCGTTAATTAGTGAGGTTGTGGCTAATGCTGGATTGACCGTGAAAGAGATTGCATGGTCGAGATATGACTCAGATAGCCCATTGTTTATCTCATCAATTAAAAAAGATAATAACTCAACTACCATAGAATATTCATATCTAAAATATGACGGGGTTATCACAATTCCATTTGTAAATGACTATGATGTTGAGAATGCTATTCACTGTCTCGCAGTAATGTTGTATTTGTGCCGTCCATTTGATGTTATTGCATCGCGTATGGCAATGTTATCACCAGTGGGCACTCGACTAAATGTTATCGAGGGGGTAAATAACTGCTTGCTCATTTATGATGCTTATACATCTGATTTCCGTTCATTGGCTCCAGCACTTGATTTTATGCGACAACGTGCTACTAAAACACACTCAACGACAGTGATTTTAAGCGATGTGGTGCATGATGCAATGGGGGGCGAAAAACTATATAAATCAATAGCACGATTGTTGCGTCAAAAAAATATCACTCGTATAATAGGTATTGGTGAGGAGATTTCAAGTTTTAGTTCTCTATTTGGCGAGAATGCAACATTCTATCCATCAACAAGTTCGTTCTTGTCCTCAACAACAATGAACGATTTTCGCAATGAATTGATACTCATCAAGGGTGCATCTCACTTCCATTTTGAGTCATTGAGCGATGTGTTTGAAGCAAAACAACACGAAACAGTATTAGAGGTAAATCTCGATGCGGTGGTACATAACTATAATTTCTACCGTTCACAAGTGAAACCCTCTACTGGTATTGTGTGTATGGTAAAAGCATCGGGTTATGGTGCAGGTTCGTTTGAATTGGCAAAGACATTGCAAAGTCAAGGTGCTGCATATCTTGCTGTGGCAGTGCTTGATGAGGGAGTCGATTTGCGTAAGGCGGGAATTTCAATGCCTATCATGGTGTTAAATCCCAAAGTGGGCAACTATAAAACATTGTTTACCTATCGCTTAGAACCCGAAATTTATAGTTTTGATATCCTCGACGAGATAATTAGAGAGGCAACAAAATTTGGCATCACAAATTATCCAGTACATATAAAACTTGACACAGGTATGCACCGATTGGGATTCCTCGAAGAGGATATGCCTATGTTGGTTGAGAAGTTGAGAAATCAAAATGTAATTAAACCTGTATCGGTGTTCTCGCATCTTGCAACTGCTGATTGTCCCGACATGGACGACTATACATTGAGCCAGTTTGACTATTTCTATCGATGCTGCAATGTATTGCAAAGTGGATTTGAACATCATATTAAGCGTCATATCCTTAATTCAACAGGTATCACACGATTCAATGAGCATCAATGCGACCTTGTGAGGTTGGGTATATGTCTATATGGTATCCCAACGATGAACGATGGCTCACAAGATGCATTACGTCAAGTGTCGTCGTTACATAGTGTTATCATTTCAATAAAAGAGTGGGAGGCTGGTACAACAATCGGCTATTCACGTCGTGGTGTTCTCTCTCGCAAATCTCGTATTGCAACTATTCCTATCGGGTATGCCGATGGCATTGACCGCCATTTAGGTAATGGCAATGCATCATTTATTGTAAATGGTCATCGTTGCCCTACGGTAGGTAATATATGTATGGATATTTGTATGATTGACGTAACCGATGCCGATTGCAAAGTGGGAGATGCTGTAGAAATATTTGGTGAAAATATTACTGTAATGGAACTCGCCGAGCACCTTGGTACAATCCCCTACGAAATCCTCACCTCAGTGTCACAACGCGTGAAGAGAGTATATTATAGGGAATAATTTATAATTCATTATTGCCTAAGAGTGTTAATAGTGGCTTTTTTAGGTAAATAATGAAGAGTACTATTCCACGTATCACGAGGTAACTGATAAATGCTAACCACAATGCATGGTTTGCTATTGTGGTGTATAGTGTAAAGTATATAACGAAGAAACACACCATTGCTGTTGCCATTGACATCAACATGGCACGTGTGCGTGTTGCGCCTATGAAAATTCCATCCCAAGTAAATGCTGCAAATCCACATAATGGTATTGCTATTGCCCAAGGAAAATAGGTGGATGATGCATTGACGACATTGACATCAGAACTCAACAATGCAAGGAAACTTTCTCCTCCAATTAGGTAAATAAGTGTAAACAATATTGCCATTGCGATGCCCCAATGAAATAGCGATTTAATACAACCTTTTAACTGTTGAGGCTGCTTTGCACCGATATATTTTCCTGCGAGTGCTTCACCTGCATAGGCAAAACCATCCATGAAGTAGGAGAATAAGATGAAAAGTTGCATGAGCAATGTGTTTACAGCCAATATAATGTCGCTTTGTTGTGCTCCTGCTCGAGTGAACCATAGAGTAACAGTTACAAGGCATAGTGTGCGCAAAAATATGTCGGAATTTATGGCGAAAAAGCGCTTTAGTTCGTTGCGATTGAGAATGCTTTGTAATGAGTAATGTTTGGGCGTGTATTTAATCCACACGATAATCAATCCTAAAAGAAATCCACCCCATTGAGCAGTGAGTGTGCCTATGGCTACTCCAGTAATCCCCATATTGAATAGGTAAACAAGTGTCAGGCTTGTTGATATGTTTAGCAGGTTGATGAAAATAGATATCCACATTGTAGCGCGTGAGTTTTGCATACCTATAAACCACCCCGAGAGAGCATAAGACCCAAGCATAGCAGGTGCTCCCCATATACACACACTAAAATAGGATTGTGAATACTTAAGAGTATCGCCACTGATATCCATAAATAGAAATGCAAATTGCGCAATGAGATATTGCAGAGCAATTATTGCAAAACCTACAGTCATTGCTACCAATAGTGAGCGATATAGCACCAAAGAGCATTGCTTTGAATCGTTGGCTCCGAAGGCTTGAGCAGTCATGCCACTTGAACCCATGCGAAGAAATGCAAAGGGCCAATAGAGCATATTGAAGATTGTGCCACCAATTGCAATAGCGGCAATATACACCGCACTGCCCATATTTCCCACAATTGCTACATCAACAAGCCCAAGCAGTGGAGTGGTGATGTTGGCAATTATTGAGGGAATGGACAGTGCAAGTATTTCTCTATTAATAGAGTTGAATTTCAATGTAGTTATTATGCTTTAGCGCGACGGCTATCCCACATTAAGTAACAGATGAGTAATGCGTATGCAACTAATCCAAGTGATTGTGACATACCTTCGCTGAGTGGAGAAGTATATTCAAATCCAGCAAATTTAGTGATTGCAGCAAATACACCAAACAATGCACCACCGGCAATGAGACCCGATGAAATGAGTGTGCCTCGTTCGTGACGTGCTTTGCTGAGAGCTTCATCTTTAGTGCTTTTTGCTACGAAATATGCGATTGCACCACCCACGAGCATAGGAGTGTTGAGGGGTAGTGGAATAAACATACCAAGGCAGAATGCCAATGCTGGAACACCAAGCCAGTTGAGTAATAAAGCAAGGATTGCACCTACGAAATAGAGAATCCAAGGAGTTTCGCCCCCCATCATAAGTGGTTCGATAACCTTAGCCATAGCGTTGGCTTGTGGTGCAACAAGAGCATCATCGCCAGTGAAACCATATACTTTGTTCAATACAAGGATTACGCCCCCTACAGTAGCAGCTGATACCAATGTGCCGAGGAATTTCCATGTTTCTTGTTTGCGTGGAGTTGAACCTAACCAATAACCAATCTTGAGGTCAGTAACAAAGCCACCAGCCATTGAAAGTGCTGTACACACAACACCACCAATAACCATTGATGCTACGATGCCCGATGTGCCACTCAATCCAATACCAACGAAGATTGCTGATGCGATGATGAGTGTCATCAATGTCATACCCGATACAGGGTTAGAACCTACGATAGCAATAGCGTTAGCAGCAACTGTAGTGAAAAGGAATGCTATTACTGTAACAACAATCCATGCTACAAGTGCTTGCCAGAATGTGTTGATTACGCCAATCCAGAAGAATGCGAGAACAACGATGAGTGCGATTGCAATGAAGAATACAACCGATTTCATTGATATATCAGTTTGCCAACGAACAGTTTTTGCCTTCGCTGCCGAGCCTTTGAACTCGCGACCAGCAAGACCTACTGCTTGCATGATGATAGGCCATGATTTAACGATGCCAATAATGCCAGCCATAGCAATACCACCGATACCGATAAGACGAGCATGTTCGCTAAAGATTGATTGAGCATCCATTGCCGCGATTTCTGCCGAGCCATAAGAACCGAGAAGTGGAATAATAATCCACCAAACAAATAGAGAGCCAGCAAAGATTACGAATGCATATTTAAGACCTACGATATAGCCAAGACCGAGGAGTGCAGCACCTGTATTGCAGCTGAATACTACTTTAGTTTTTTCGGCAATTGTAGCACCCCATGATGCAGCTGTAGTAGTCACAGTTTCAGCCCACCATCCAAATGTTGCTACGATGTAGTCGTAAATACCACCAATGAGAGATGCAATGATAAGAGTTTTAGCTTGACCGCTATTATTCTCCTTGTTACCTTCAGCGCTGATGAGTACTTGTGTAGTAGCAGTTGCTTCGGGGAAAGGGTATTTACCGTGCATATCTTTTACGAAATATTTACGGAATGGAATGAAGAATAGAATACCCAACACACCACCGAGCAATGAACTTAAGAAGATTTGCATGAAGTTGACAGTGATATCGGGGTATTTAGCTTGAAGGATGTAAAGAGCAGGGAGTGTAAATATAGCACCTGCAACGATAACGCCCGAGCATGCTCCGATTGATTGAATGATTACGTTTTGACCGAGAGCATCTTTCTTTTTCAGTGCGCCCGACAATCCTACTGCAATAATTGCAATGGGGATTGCAGCTTCAAATACTTGTCCTACTTTAAGCCCGAGGTAGGCAGCAGCGGCACTAAAGATTACAGCCAATATCAATCCCATAGTAATTGAGTAGGGGGTTGCTTCGGCATAGTGACGATCGGGGTGCATGATAGGACGATATTCCTCACCCTCTTTTAGTTCTCGAAATGCGTTTTCGGGAAGTTCGGTTGGATCAACCTCAGGGTTAATCGCAGCGTCTTTTTCGTTTTGCATAATAATTTATGTTTTGCTTGTTATTTTTTATCTTTTCTTTTTAGATGACTTTTTAGATTTAGATTTTTTCTTGCTTGAAGATTTTGATTTCTTTGAAGGAATCTTAATTTTGTCACCTGGGTGAATTGTATTATCGTTTTTCTTTATGTTGTTAGCTTTCTTCAACTCATTAACCGAAACGCCATATTTGCGAGCAATGCGGTCAAGACTTTCGCCACTCTTGACGGTGTGAGATTTTGTTTTAGTCTCTTTTTTAGTGCGTTCGCGACGTTTATCTGCTTTTGAGTTTTTCTCTTTCTTTGGACTTTCTACACGTTTTGTTGAAGACTCTGATTTTTTAGAAGAATTGTTGTCGTCGGCAAGAACTTTCTTGTAAACAGTAATTTGAAGTTTTTGACCGCGATTGATAGTGTTTGAAGTTAAGTCGTTTTCTTTCTTGATGCGTGAGGTATTAGTGCCATACTTGTCGGCGATAGATTTAAGTGTCTCACCACGGCGCACTTCATGAATGATAACTTCTTCTTTAGATGTAAAGCCCTCATTAGCATCAACCACACTGCCTTTAGTTGTCGCAGATGCCACTGCTACACCATTATCCGATGAGGTGTTGGTTGAATCAGTTGCCGCTACGGAGTCGGTCCTTACAAAGTCACGGCTCACACCTGGTTCGGCAGTTTCGCGAATTGCATAAGTTTCTTCCTCATATTGTCCTATTGTGTTTTCGCTCATAAGATAGCTATACACTTGTTTTGATGGCAAGATGAGTACATAAGGTTTTACTGGGCTACCAGGAATAATCTCTTTGCGATATTGAGGGTTGAGGGTTTTTAACGCCTCAGTTTCGAGGTCGATTACTTTTGAAATTTGGTCAAAATGCAAACGTCGGCTCACATGCACAGTATCGGTGAGAAGAGGTTTCTTTGCAAGTGCTGCGCTGATGCCATGCTCGTTGTGATAGTTCATCACGTATGCTGCTGCAATGAATGCAGGCACATATCCACGAGTTTCACGTGGGAGGTAGTTGTATATCTCCCAATAGTCTTTTTTGCCACCTCCCGAGCGACGAATTGCTTTGTTTACATTACCTGGACCGCAGTTATAAGCGGCGATAGCAAGTGACCAATCGTCGTAGGTTTTATAAAGGCTCTTAAGGAATTCAGCAGCCTTTTGTGATGCTTTATAAGTATCGCGACGTTCATCGACAAGTGAATTCACTTCAAGCCCCATGCCACGACCTGTAGAGAGGATAAATTGCCATAACCCCGCAGCTCCAGCAGGAGAAACTGCATTAGGATTTAATGCCGATTCGATGATGGGGAGATATTTAAGTTCAAGAGGCATTCCCTCTTTAGCAAGCGCTTCTTCAAAGATTGGTTCATAGTAAAGCCACATTCCGAGCATGTTTTCCACGAGTCGACGACGGCGTGAGCTTGTATACATCTCAATGTATGATTTAACTACGTTGTTGAATGGTAATTCAATCTCAAATCCCATTTCGTTTTGAAGACGTTTGAGTCGCTCGATATATACTTGGTCGCTTGGTGTAGAGATTGTGCGACTTTCTTTTGACTCAATGAGGTCGGTATAGTTTTGGATATACCAGTTTTTTTGTAGCTCTTCGTAATCGGTTTCGAAACTTGTAGGAGAAACAATGTCGTTGTCCTGTATAGAATCGCGAAGCGAGAGGAGCGACGATTGTGCCCACGAAGTTAATGCACCACAAGAGAGTATCAAACTAATTGCAATTTTCTTCATCATAATTTATTAGGGAGAGTGTTAGAAGTTAATAGCCCACTGCACACCCACCGAGGGGTATTTGCTACGGGTGTCTTGAAAAACAGCTGGTGCTACATCTACCGAGAGGTCGGGGCTAATGTCGAAATGCGAAAGAGAAGCATCAACATAAGCATCGACCATGGCAATGAGGTAAACTCCAGCCATGCATATAATACAAAGGTCGCGATTGCGACGATAATAGTCTTTTCGTGATTTTAGCACTTGAGTGAGCCATGTTTTGTCGAGGCTAGACTCTTGAGTGTTATTGGGGAAGAAATCCATATAACTATTAGTTGTTGGATCGGTGTCCATAATGTCACTATATGCTCGCGAGTAGTCGGTGAGCATACCATCGTTCCAAGTAGTAGCATAGGCAAGCCCCATGTATCCACCTACTACGATGGGAAGTTTCCAATAACGGCGATTATAGATTTGTCCTAATCCGGGGAATAAGGCTGATAACCAAACGGCCTTGGTGGGATTAGGGTTAAAAGTCACCTTACGTTCCACCCATTCATCGATATCCTCTTTTTGAGGGATTGATGCAATTGAGTCGATTGAGTCAATTGCAATCATGATGGTCGAATCGGTGTTGAGAAAAGTGCTATCATTCTCAAACATCATCCATTGACGCATGTCAACCGAGTCTGATTCTTGAGTGATTTTATATTGTTGAGGGGCGTCTTTTTTTGCTGGCAAGCGAGGAGTATTAGAAAAAACGTTAAAAGTTGATAACAACACAAAAAACAATGTGCTGAATACCAACTTTTTGATGTTATGTTGTTTTTTTACTCTTTGCTGCGTAATCATTATTAAGTTGTTGACTTTCTGATGATTGGTGGTCAAAAAGTCGAATTAAATAGCCTTTTTTAATTGTCTTGAAGTTTTACAGCATCAAAGATAGTAATTAATCTCTCAAGTTCATCTTCATTTTTGAAAGTAAATGTTATTTTTCCTTTACCATTGTTATCGCAAGAGAACTGAACTGGAGTTTTGAATGCTGTAGAAAGGTGTTTTTTGAGAATATCAAAGTCGCTTGAAGAGTATTTTTTAGCAGGGGATTTTGTTGGCACTGCTTCGAGTTCATCCTCTTCGGCTTTGTTGTATGCGCGCGCAAGTTCTTCAACCTTTCTCACCGATAATCCGTTTTTGATGATTTCGTTGTAGAGTTTTAACTGCAATGATGGTTTTTCGATTGAAAGGAGAGCGCGTGCATGCCCCATGTCAACACGTTTATCGCGTAGCCCTAATTGTACCTCAGCAGGGAGTTTAAGCAAGCGTAGAAAGTTGGCAATAGTAGCACGTTTCTTGCCGATGCGTTCGCTCAAGCGTTCTTGAGTGAGGTTATATTGGTCGATAAGTTTCTTAAATGTGAGAGCAATTTCAATGGCATTGAGGTCTTCGCGTTGAATATTTTCAATCAAAGCCATTTCGGTTAACTCGGTATCGTTAACGGTGCGAATATATGCTGGCACAGAGGTCAACCCAGCACGAAGAGCTGCGCGATAACGGCGTTCACCAGCGATGATTTGGTAAGAATTAGGACCCATTTTGCGCAATGACAATGGTTGGATAATACCTAATTCTTTGATTGATGTAGCCAATTCATCGAGGGCGTCCTCATCAAAGGTAGTACGGGGTTGATCGGGGTTGGGTGATATTTGTGAGAGTTCTATGTCGTTGATTGCCGATGATCCACGAGCAGGAACATCGTCCATTGAAATCAAAGAGTCAAGACCACGACCTAAAGCATTGCGTTTGATTGCCATATTGAGCGTTGTAAATTACTGAGTTTATAAATTGATTATGCATATCTTTTATGCTTTGAGATAATCTCTTTAGCGAGCATGATATGACTTGTAGCACCACGGCTTGAGGGATCGTAAAGAATTGCAGGAAGACCATGGCTTGGAGCTTCGCTGAGGCGAATGTTACGAGGAATAACAGTATTGAATACCATATCGCCAAAGTGACCTTTAAGTTCTTCAAAGATTTGGTTGGCCAATCTCAAACGAGCATCATACATTGTCAAGAGGAAACCTTCAATTTCGAGAGAAGGATTAAGTCTTGATTTGATGATGCGAATAGTGTTGAGCAACTTGCTAATACCCTCAAGAGCGAAATATTCGGCTTGAACAGGAATAATCACTGAGTCGGCAGCTGTGAGAGCGTTGACTGTAATTAGACCGAGAGAGGGTGAACAGTCGATGATGATATAATCGTAGTCATCTTTGATAGTATTCAAAAGATTGGCTAATACTTTTTCGCGATTAGGTTTATTGACCAATTCGAGTTCGGCACCTGCGAGGTCAATGCGAGAGCCCACGAGGTCAAGCCCTTCGACACATGTCGCAACTTGCGAACCTTTGATAGGGTAGTCGTCAACGAGACATTCGTAGATAGACGAAGACATTGACTTGGGGTCGATGCCATAGCCCGACGTTGCGTTTGCTTGAGGGTCGGCATCAATGATTAGTACGCGTTTTCCTTCGCTGGCAAGTGATGCCGATAGGTTTATAGTTGTGGTGGTTTTACCTACACCACCTTTTTGGTTTGCTATTGCAATGATTTTACTCATATTTTCAAATATATAGTTTTGCAATACAAAGTAATTATAAATTTTCTACAAGAGCATAATCTAAAAATGTGAAAATGTAGATATTGTTGATAACTGACGATAATTGTTAATAACTACGGGCTAAATAAGTGTGTTAATAAGGGGTGTAGAGATGTAATATAGTATTAATAAATGTTAGATAAGGAGGGTTAATTTCGCTGATTGTATAGAGAAAAACGTGATTGGTATATATGTGATGTTATGTCATTGTTCTATTCATGTTAAATCTATAAATTTGTGAAAACTAACAATATACCTCAATCATTATCATGAATGACTTACTTCAACAATTTTCTGCTATAACTCTTGAAGAAATGAGTGGGATAAAGTTGATGAATCGCACCGATACGAAATTTATTACTACAATGGCGCGATTGGAGGAATTATTGGTTAAAGCGCAATCACAATATTTTATACAAGAAACTAATGGAGAGCGAAATATGCCGTATTTTACACGCTATTTTGATACTCCCGATTGTGATATGTATGTGTCGCATCAAAATGGCAAGAAAACTCGCCAAAAGGTGAGGGTGCGCAGTTATGAGAACTCTGGGTTGGCATTTATTGAGGTGAAAAATAAAAACAATCGTGGGCGCACAAAAAAGAAACGCATTTCGCTTGAAGATAAGGATTGCCCATTTGAGTCGTATGTCAATTTCTTAAGTGAGCATTTGGCTTATAATCCCGAAATTTTGTTGCCACAAATAGAGAATAGTTTCAATCGCATAACACTTGTGAATAAACACAAAACCGAGCGACTAACTATTGACACGTTGTTGAGGTTAGAAAATAAAGTTACTGGCAATAATATGTTGCTCGATAAATTAGTGATAATAGAACTGAAACGTGACGGCAATGAGTATTCGCCTATTCGCGACATAATGCGAGATATGCGCATTATGCCTCAGGGTTTTAGCAAATATTGTATGGGTATGACATTGACCAATGAGTCATTGAAACGAAATAGATTTAAGGAGCGACTTATGTTGCTTGAAAAAATGCAAATAATATAACTACTAAATAATAAATCAAAATGGACGAACTAGAACAAATGATGACTAACGACACGATACAATCTGTGCAAATGGCAATGGAGAATGTTGTGTTTATGGGTACACCATTGGTGAACTTAACCGATTTTTGGTTTTTGATTATTCGTTGCTTGTTTAACACAGCAATCGTGTGGTCAATTATCCACTTTTTGTATCATAAAAAGAGTCAACGACGCGACTATTATTTTACGTTTATGCTCATCAGTTTGAGTATATTCTTCTTGATATATTTGCTCGGAAGCGTGAAGATTAAGATAGGTTTTGCTCTTGGATTGTTTGCTATATTTGGCATTATACGTTATCGCACGGAGTCGATGCCAGTGCGAGAAATGACTTATCTGTTTGTAATCATTGCTATCTCAGTAATCAATGCTTTGGCTGGACCGGTAAGTTATTTGGAACTGATTGCTACTAACTTGATATTCATTCTTGTGATATGGCTTTGCGAGGGTAATAAGTGGATTAAACACACTTCATGCAAAACAGTGCAATATGATAAAATTAATCTCATTACCCCCGAAAAATATGATGAACTTGTGGCAGATTTGACTAAGCGCCTTGGCCTTGACATAGTAAAGGTAGAAGTAGGTGCAGTGGATTTTCTTCGAGATATGGCTGTATTGAAGGTGTATTATAAGCCAATAAGTGAAGACATTAACACGATTGATAACATAATAAAGCTAAGTAGAGAACAATGGGGACAAAAAGATTCATAGTAGGAGTCTTGTTGGCAAGTGCATTAGCAATGCCGTCGATGGCTCAAGATAATATTTTAGAAAGCGATGATATTAGTGGCTTTGGGGTGTGGACCTCAATAGGTGCTGAGAAGAAAATTTCTAAAAAATGGGGCGTAGAGATGGAGGGTGAATTTCGTACAGCCGATGCCCTTAACGAAGTCTCGCGCTATTCAATAGGAGTATCAACCGATTATAAGATTAACTCGTGGCTCAAAGTTGATGCAGGATATGTGTTTATGCGCGATTTCTCACGTGAGGATAAATCATTAAAGTGGGAAGAAGATGAGTATAACGAAGATGGAGCATTGGATTATTCAAAGTATGAATTGGATATTGAAGAAGCCTATTGGAAAACTCGTCATCGTGTGAATGTATCGTTGACAGGGAGCGTTAAATTTAATCGTTTTAAGATTTCGCTCCGTGAACGTGTACAATACACTTATCAAATGAAGACAACGATAAATCAAACTGAATATGACGTTACAAAATACTCTGAAGAGGGTTGGGGATGGTTGTATGGCGATAATCTATGGCAAGTTGATACAGAATCCCCTAAAGTAAAAGAAGATGAAAAGGGGGGTAAACACTCGTTTGTACTTCGTTCGCGCCTCCAGGTGGAATATGACATAAAAGGGGTGCCATTTGAACCCTATGCATCGGTTGAAATGCATAACGACCTTAATGGTTTTGGGATTAAGAAAATGCGTTACACTATAGGTGGTGATTATAAGATAAACAAAAAACACTCGATAGGATTATATTATCGCTATCAAGATTTTACGGGAAGTGATGAGGGGGAAAGTACTCACATTCTCGGAGTAGGTTATAAATTTAAATTTTGATTTTCAATAGTAGTATAGTTAGGTGAATGAGCAGGCTTTATGTCGGCTCATTTCTTTTTATGAAAGAATTTATCTACCTTTGTAGAAAATAATGAACTTGAATTATGGCAGAAAACAAACCACTTATATTAATAGTAAATGATGATGGCATAAATGCTCGTGGTGTGCATTACTTGGCTGATGCAGTGAAAGAGATGGGTGAGGTGTATATTGTAGCCCCCGATGCTGCTCAATCGGGTCAATCATCGGCAATGTCAATGAAATCACCATTGAGAATTACTCAATATCCCGAGCGTGATGGTATAAAAATCTATTCGGTTAACGGTACGCCTGTAGATTGTGTTAAACTTGCTCTTCACACTATTGTGCCACGCCGTCCCGACTTGTTGTTATCGGGTATCAACCACGGAAGTAATGCTGGTAATAATATTATCTATTCTGGCACTATGGGAGCAGTGCTCGAAACATGTATGCTTGGCATTCCATCAATAGGGTATTCCTATTTGAGTCATTCTCCTGAGGCTGATTTTACCAATACTCTCAGTTATATTCAATCAATTACTAAGGAAGTGATTGAAAAGGGATTGCCCGAAGATATATGTTTGAATGTAAATTTCCCTAAGGGCGAAATTAAAGGTGCAAAGGTAGTGCGTGCTGCTCGTGGTTTCTGGACTGAGGAGTATGCCGATTATATCGATCCTCAAGGTAAACCATTCTATATGCTTACAGGTAATTTCAAAAATGCCGAACCCGATGCAGTTGATACTGACTACTATTGGCTCGACCGTGGTTATGCTTCAATCGTTCCCGCTCGTCCCGACCAATCGGCATTAGATATTGTAGCAGAGTTCAAAACTCGTTTTGAATAAATAGCAATAACAGAATACAAGAAATGAGGTCTCTATCGCGATTTTAAGCCGAAGAGACCTCTTTTTTATATCCAAATTACCCATTGTGGCAACTTTATCCTAATTGTGCATTGTGAATTATAACGTGAGTTGCATATCGATAACATCAAGCCACTGACCAAATTTTTCTCCCACTTGAGAGAAATATGACACTTGTTTGAACCCGAGGGCTTCATGCATCTTTATACTTGCTTCATTATTGGCAGTGATACATGCAATAAGAACTTTTATGTTGTCAACTCTGCATTGATTGATAAGTGCATGCATGAGTTGTGTCCCTATCCCTCGGCGAAAATATTGGGGAGCAAGATACACAGTGGTTTCGAGAGTATTGTGATATGCTGCACGTTCTTTCCATGGGTGAGCATAGCAATATCCAGCAATTTTGCCATCTTCTTCCCACACTAAGAATGGACCATGAGCAAGAACTGACTCAATGCGATTACGCATTTCATCTTCGGTTAAAGGTTTTACTTCAAACGAGATGGTAGTATTTATGATGTAGTCGTTGTAAATCTCGGTAATGCGTTTGACATCGCGTTGTGTTACGTATCTTATCATAAAATGTATTATAAAGTAGGTATAAAGAAATTCTAATTATGCATTATGAATTAACTCTTTGTATTGTCCTTTACCTTTAGTTGATTTGCCGTATGCAACGGCGTGTAATGGACATATATGATAGCAACGAAGGCAGAGAGCGCATTTGTTGCTCCATAGTGGACGATTGTCGCTCATTGTGATGTTGTTGAGTGGGCATGCTTTGGCACATTTACCACACGACGTACATTTGTCGGTGGCGTGAAATGGACGGGGAGACATGCAATATCGCTTGAAATATGGGTAGATAATAGCTGTCTTTATCCAAGCCCAACTGCCTCGTACTACATCATCGCTGGTATAGCCTAATTTTATTTTGTTGGCAATATCATTGATGCGAGTGGGAGCGTTATTGAGTTTTTCTTGTTCCAATTCCTTGCAATCAACATCAAATCCCTCCATTAATGTGTAGGTGTTGGGCATTGTTACCGAGTAAGCACATTGAGCATACCACCCACGGCTAATAATGAGTTTTCTCCAATGTTTATGGGCATTGCCTATATCATCGCCACATGTGCACACCATAAAGTGGCAATTGTTTTGAGGAATATTAAGTGGTGCCGATTTGATAAAGTCAGCAACAATTGGAGGCACTCCCCATGAATAGATAGGGAATACCCATATAAATCGTTTTTCTTTGCTCATATCGCAATTGAATGACATAGGCGAAATTAGCATTTCTCCTTGTAATTCAATGACTTGTTCGTTGAGTGTTTTAGCAAGTTCGCGAGCTACATAACGACTATTGCCAGTGCCTGAAAAACAAAAAATCATATCTGCCGATTAGTGTATAGTTACTTGAGTAGCACCAAAACCATATTCACGGAATGATGCATCTTGAGCTTGGCAACGAGGGTATTTCTTTTTGAGTTCTTGTAATACTGCTTGACGCAAAACTCCTTCACCTTTGCCGTGAATAAACACAATTTTCTGACCTTTGAACTTGATGTTATCGGTCATGACTCGATTAAACTCTCGGAGTTGCACATTGAGCATATCTGTGTTTGATAATCCAGCAGTAGTGTCGAGTAACTCATGTATGTGAAGATCAACAACGATTGTTTCGGGGCGTAGAGCAGGTGTGCTTTGAGCCTTCTTATTCTCGGTTTTGATATTTTTCTTTGCGTTCATAGCGTCCTCAAGACCGCGACTATCAATAACCATTGTGCGCAATGGTATATCATTTTTTACTATATCGATAGCAATAACTGGTGTGTCAAAATATACACTTTTGTGGAAGCAATGCAACTTGAAGAATTTGGTTGTGTCAAGACGATATTCTACTGCTACAGGCGCTTTGAGCGAAAACTCTTTGTCGCGCTTAAATGCCACATATTGAATGGCAACACGGTCCATTGAAGGGAGATCTTGATGAGTAACTTCGCAAAGAAGAAGTTGAGTATTAGGTTCTACAATTCCAGCATGGCGAGTAACCCAACCTTGTTTGTCGGCGCGAGTGAGGTATGTAAAATAGAGATAATAGTTTGAGTCGTTTACGAGATATGCATCATAAGTTGTGGTGTTTAGATGCTTTATCTCGACAGGTTCGTATGCGAGAACAATGTTGAGGATATCTCCAGTTTCAGTTTCCTCAATATCTTCGGGCTTTGGAACCTTAGGTTGTTCAGGGACAAATGTTGGAGCAATCGCTTTTTTCTCAGTTTGAGGTTTGGGCGCTGATGCCGATGCGACAACTACACACTCACGCAACAACACAGGGGTTTCAAATCCATCGTCGTCAACATAAGCCATATTGCCATCAATTCTCACTATAACGCCACCTCCAACCGAATTCAGGTAGCGCACTGTATCTCCTACTTGTGCCATAATGTTATTTATATTTGTTTTATAACGCAAAAATACTGCTTTTTCCGTATCTTTGCATCATAAAATCAAAGAATAAATGAGCAATATTAAAGATATACGCATTGAAGAGTATAATTATCCTCTTCCCGATGAACGAATTGCAAAACATCCATTGGAGCGACGCGACCAATGTAAATTATTGGTGCGCAACCATGAAGGTGAAATTACGGAGCATATTTTCAATGAGTTGCCCTCGTTGCTTCCCGATGATGCGATGCTCATTTATAACAATACTCGTGTGATAAATGCGCGCCTACGTTTCCGCAAGAGTGAGGGTGGGGCGTTGATTGAAATTTTCTGTCTTGAGCCAGTTGCACCAAGCGATTATGCTGTGAATTTTGCCAAAACTGAAGAATGCTCATGGCTATGCTTTGTAGGCAATTCAAAGCGATGGAAACAAGGTGATCTTTCGGCTGTAATTACTATTGATGGTGTTGATATAACTCTCTATGCCACTCGCATAAATAAAGAAGGTAATGCATCTATAGTGCGTTTTTCATGGGATAATTCAGCATATACATTTGCCCAAATCATTGCAGCTGCAGGCGAAATACCTATTCCACCATATCTCAATCGTTCAACCGAAGATAGTGATAACAAAGACTATCAAACAGTATATTCTCATATTGATGGTTCGGTAGCTGCTCCTACTGCTGGTTTACACTTTACTCCCGAGGTGTTAGAAGAGGTGTCGAAACGTGGAATACCTCGCCGAGAACTTACACTCCACGTGGGGGCTGGTACATTTCAACCAGTTAAAAGCGATAGCATTGGCGAACATGAAATGCATAGCGAGTTTATAGCGGTGCCTAAGACTCTGATTGAAGAACTTGCATCGACCTCTCGACAAGTATTTGCAGTTGGAACAACATCGGTGCGCACACTTGAGAGCCTTTATCATATAGGTTGTCTTATTTCGCAAAATGAGTGGTGTGGTGAGTTGCCACAGTGGTACCCTTATAGCGAAAATCATCCTCGTTTGTCGGTTGCTGATTCACTTAATGCAATTGTGAAATATCTTGATGAATCGGGTAGTGAAACTCTTATCGCTTCAACGCGAGTTATTATTGCTCCTGGGTATAAATATGAGATTGTAAAAGGAATTATTACCAATTTCCATCAACCACAATCAACACTCTTGTTGCTTGTTTCGGCATTTGTAGGTGGTGATTGGCGAGCAATGTACGACTTTGCCCTCGCCCACGATTTCCGATTCCTCAGCTACGGCGATGCATCATTATTGATGTAGAGAGGGCTTATTTCTTAACTTTATCGGGATTTTTTGCGATAAATTCTTTCCACGATTTGCACCCTTTTTCAATTTGGGGGCGTGATGTTTCGTAGAAGTGACATAGCGCTGCAGCGAGTGCGTCGGTGGCGTCGAGTTGAGGTAGAAGATTTTCACGTGGAATGTCGAGAATACGACGCAACATTTCTTGCACCTGTTCTTTGCTTGCAGCTCCATTGCCAGTAATAGCCATTTTAATTTTTCGTGGTTCGTATTCGGCAATAGGTACATCGCGAGATAATGCGGCTGCCATTGCCACCCCTTGTGCGCGACCAAGTTTGAGCATCGACTGCACATTTTTGCCAAAGAATGGAGCTTCAATGGCCATTTCGTCGGGGAGGTATTGTTCTACGAGCATTGTCACTCGTTCAAAGATGCGTGAAAGACGCAAATAATGGCTTTCAAATTTATTTAATTCAATAACACCCATGGCTATCATTGACGGCTTTTTGCTTTTAATGCCAAGAATGCCATAACCCATCACATTTGTGCCAGGGTCAATGCCTATGATTATGCGGTCCCATTCGCGAAGGGTGTTGTTTGAAGCCATTTAGATAATCTCCATATATGTTGAGAAGTGGAGCACACGTTCACCCCAAAGTCGGGCCAGTTCTTCTTTAAGCTGAGCTGCCTCGGTGTCGTGCCACGTTTCGGCATCGCTGTGAGATGAAGATTGAAGTTGCACGGCATAACTCACGGCCTCAGGATCAACTTGCATCATGATGCGAGTGAATATAGGTTGGCTGAAATACCCACTCTCTAATGCTTTTGGAATATATGTATCCTTAACCCATTTTATAAATGCGTCATTCACTGAGGTGTGGACATGGAAAGTTGTGTTAAGTAGTATCATAATGGGAGAGAATTATAATCCAGATAAAATTCCCATTAATCCAGCAAAGAATCCTACATAGAGTGCGCCAGATAGAATGTATGCCAACACATATATTACGGGAACGGAAATCGCGAGACAAATGCTTGCAATACCCCAAATTTTGGCATAACGTGAATATGTTTTTGCTGTTTCGTAGTCACATATTTTCCACTTAGAATCGATGCTTAGCGAATATATCAACCCAACTACACCAATAGGTAGTGGGAAGCATAGGAAGAATGTTAGTACAGTCGCTACAATAGATAACGCTAAATGATCTTCGGGACGTGGCTCAGTGGGTTGAGGTTGTGAATATGTATGACGGGTTGAGAATGGTGGAGGAGGAGGAGTGTTATTAGTAAACAACACACTCAATTCTGAAACTTCACGAGCTTTTTTCCATTCAGGCATGCCCTCACACCACACTTGAGTGTTAGGAGATATATTTTTGAATTTTAATTGTTCTATAGTAAGTGGACCTATCTGTAGTCCATTTTCAATGATGTAGTAATTCATAACTTATTGTATTTTAGATGCTTCACGGTCGATGCGTTGTTGTTTTATAAATCGGGGTATAAATTTCAAGTGTCGAATGATTGTGGGTATTGTTCCATAATAGTGACACATGATTTTGAAACGCTCTATAAGCGATGCTTTACGGTTGGCAGTTGTTAAACCTTCGCTTAGGTAGTCGATGATGGTGTGGGGTATATACACGTTGTTGCGTGAGCGTTTGAGACAACGAATACACCACTCATAGTCGGCAGAGAAACGATAACGGAGGTCGTAATGACTTGCAACTTTTCTTAGAGTAATAAATGCTTGATGGCACACTAACATCCCCTCCGAAAAACTTTTGAACGTGAGTTCTTCAGGGGCTGTGAGGTGGCGGTCGCCGATGCGTTTACGATTAGCATTTACAAGTTGAGTTTGTCCATAAACAATGCCAGGAAAATCGTGATTCATAATCACATCGGCAATCTTTTGAAGAGTGTCGGGAGAATGAAATGCATCGCCTGCATTGAGGAATATAAGGTACTCACCAGTGGCTTCATCGATTGCTTTGTTCATGGCATCATACAAACCCTTGTCGGGACTTGAGAAGATGCGTGCATTGGGAATATCAGCACTTTTAGCAATTTCTACAGTATTATCCTTTGAAACGCCGTCCATAACGATGTATTCATACAATTTGCACGATTGCTCTTTCACGCTCGCAAGTGTAGCGGGAAGAGTTGTTGCTGCGTTGTATGTTACAGTAATGATGCTGAATAGAGGTGCCATATATTCTTAAATGTTTATGACTACAAAAATAATGATAATAATTGAGATTATGCTTTCCGACGAAAAGTTTTGTTGAAAAATGATTAATTTTGCACTCTCAAAACTCATTTCTCAGTTATGTGGATTATTCTTGCAATAGCATCGGCATTATGTTTGGGCGTATATGATATTTTTAAGAAATTGTCGTTGAATGGCAATAATGTACTCACAGTGTTGTTTTTCAATACTCTGTTTGGTGCGTTATTAATGTCGCCTATAATTGTTCAATGTTTGATGAATGGAAGTATTGGACTTGGCGATACTGTAACAGGGCATTTCCATATATTGATAAAATCGTTTATCGTGTTATCCTCGTGGCTATTTGGCTATTTCGGATTGAAACATCTTCCTATAACTATTGCCGGACCGATAAATGCTACTCGTCCGGTTATGGTGTTGATAGGCGCAATGTTGATATTTGGTGAGCAGCTAAATCTTATGCAATGGGGAGGAGTGGTATTGGGTATCTCATCACTATTTTTGATTAGTCGTATTGGTGGCAAAGAGGGATTCTCTATCAAAAATAATAAATGGTTATGGTTGAGTTTTGGAGCCATGATAACAGGTGCAATAAGTGGATTGTATGATAAATATCTTCTGCGTCAATATGAACCGCTTGAGGTGCAAGCATGGTATTCATTTTATCAGTGTGTGATAATGGGTATTACAATTGCTATTATCAAACGAGTAAAACGCGATACAATACCATTTCAATGGCGGTGGACAATTCCATGCATTGCCATATTCCTTACAATAGCCGACATTGCATATTTTTATTCATTATCATTTGACGATTCAATGATATCGGTGGTGTCAATGATACGCCGAGGTAGCGTGATTGTTTCGTTCTTATATGGAGTGTTTGCTCTTCGAGAAAAGAATGTAAAACTCAAAATCATCGACCTTTCAATATTATTAATTGGATTGGTATTGTTAGTTTTAGGAAGTCAATAAAGGAAAAATAATGAGAGCCACTATTTGAGGTAGTGGCTCTCGTTTTATAAGTGAGATTGTTTTAGAAAGTTGTCATTTCTTCATCGATGAATGTGATGCGTTTTCTTAACCATTGACGCATCCCTTCAACCATTTTTGCATGATTGCGAGTGTTTGTCCATATTTTTGCGTCATTAGCAGCTGATGGCGCAATGAGTGCTTCATAACGATCGACATACTCCATCAATTGAGGATAGCAATATGTTTTGAAATATTCCCAACGATCGCGATATATTGCTACGAAGCGAGGATCAGAGAGGATGGTGCGGAAAAGTTGATATCCTGCTTTTGATTCAGCATTTGGTTCATTGCCGAAGACGATAGGGTACTCGTTTATGAAATATCCTTGACCTGAAGAAAGTCCATAAGCCCAGTCATAGTCCCATGCTGGTCCCATGTGATATTT
>JAFOYQ010000090.1 GCA_017424575.1 Muribaculaceae bacterium | reverse complement strand
CAGCAGCATCACCACTACCAGCAGTGTATTTAGCTTGAAGACCACTAGCATTGTCAACTTCAATTTCAGTATCAGCTTCAGCAAATTCAATATACTTCAAACCAGTACAACCATTGAATTGAGCAGAGTTGATAGTAGTTATACCTGCAGGGATAACGATTGAATCAAGAGAAGAACAATATTCAAACACGTTACCAGGCATAGTTCCTGTAATACCGGTAGGGATGTTAACTTTCTTCAAGTTAGTACATTTTGAGAACTGACCTTTGATGAATTTTGTGATAGAGTTAGGCAATTGAATACTTGTGATTGCTTCATTTTGCTTGAACGCAGCAGCAGCCGCACTTGTCACAGTGTAAGTCTTACCTTCATAATCAACAGTTTCGGGAATAACAAGATCGCCAGTATAAGCATCTTTTTGCACAGCTACAGTTGCACCTGAAGCCTTGTACTTAATCCCATCAACGGTAAAAGTTTGAGCATTTACCGCGAATCCACACATCACTGCAACGCTGAGCAATGATGCACGTTTTAGAGTAGTAAAAATGTTCATGTTAATTAAATTATTTAGTTAATAAATTGGTTGTTCGTAAATTGATACAATTTAGGAATATACGGCAAAGGTAAATAATATTTTCTAATAACTAATAAAATACATCAAATATTTTTTACCAATTTCACATTATTTTTACACTACCAGCCCCCGCCAACACTTTTACACCCCAATCGCCCAATCAGAAAACAACCTCAACCCCACCCCGCGTTACCACCATCAAACCCTTAATACACATTAATAAATCAAAAAAACTCAAATTAATTTGCAAAATAAAATAAATCACCTTACCTTTGCACTCGCTTTTGGTTGAACTAATCACCAAATGCACTTAAAATAAAATTTTACGACGACATTTCACATTAATAATATGCGAGCACTGATTCTCGGTTACTAAGTGAAATCCAACGTGCGCCAATCTCTCCAAGGAGGCCGTAAAATTAGGTCCTATAGCTCAGTTGGTTAGAGCACCTGACTCATAATCAGGGAGTCCTTGGTTCAAGCCCAAGTGGGACCACATAGCAAATCGCTAAGCAGTTGAAAATCCAACACTTAGCGATTTTTCTTTTATTCCACTATACCATAACAAAACTTTCCACCTACTTTCGTTCCTAAACTATTTTTTTACGTTTGACATACAATGATGTGCCGTTGATTCTTGGCTTTGGCTGTTCTATCGGTCGCAACCGACTTCGGTAAACATCTTTTTAATTTCAAAATCCTACTTGTGAGATTCGCTTCAAACTTGGTTTGAAGTGAGTCTCACTTGGTTTATAACCAACCGTGTACCGGCTAAAGCCGACATACACTGTTCGCTCACGCTTGAATACTCTGCATTTGACCTGCACCAGGAGCGAGCCGAGTGGTTTTGATGTGAGTCTCGTTCGGCTATGCCGACCATAAACCAGCTTCGCTGACTTTTATTACTCGCTCACTATCGAATACCATGTATTTCTCTAAGAATCGTTATCGGGCAATTCATCACTGCTCGATGTCCCATTACTGTGTCTTATTTTACAGCCTGATTTGATGATACAATGGCTGTCGTTTTTCGTCACACTTTGATATTTCACTACGCAAAGTTCGGGTATCATTCACTACACAATAGATCAATTTCTTTAATTTACTTTTTAGTAATATATTTTAATTTTACATTTGCTATTGGACTCGACAATCAACATAACTTTTCTTTTGATAATAAAAATATTTTCCTACTTTTGCAGAAACATAATACACATAATGTATAAATACTAATCCTCAATATCTAATTAAGAACATGAAAAAAGAAATCAAAATATTTTTTGCTTCGTCGGAAGAGTTAGAGGACGATCGTAATGCGTTTGGCAATTTCATTCGCCGTTTGGGAAAGATTTATGATAAGCGTGGTGTCAAACTCGACCTTTTTGAGTGGGAAGATTTTGATTCGGCATACAACAATGTGCGCAAACAAGATGAGTATAACGACAATGTAAGAGCCAGCGATATCTTTGTCGCGGCATTTCATAAAAAGGCTGGTAAGTTTACAATCGAAGAGTTTGATGTCGCCATTGACGAATTTAAACAAAATCAACATCCTAAAGTATATGTGTATTGTCGCGAGCTAAAGGATGGCGAAATCGAGACCGACGAACTACAAGCATTTAAGCGTCGACTTTTTGACGAAATGGGCCACTATTGGATAAAATATTCCAATCGTGACACTATGCAACTTCAGTTTGTCTTACAGTTGCAAATGGTCGAAGCCTCTTCAGAAGATGCTATAAAAGTAGAGGATGGTGAAGTGAAATTCGAAGGCGCTACCATAGCACACATGAGCAATTTGCCTTTTGCTGCCCTTAACGAGGATTTCCAAAAGATGGACTCGCGAATACAAGAACTCCCCACCAAAATAGAAAAAGCAAGGTTACGAGTTGAAAAATACCCCGACGAGGAGGATTTTCAAGATGATTTACAAAAACTACTCAACGAATACAATGACCTAAAGGATAAATTTGCCGATTACCAAAAGAACTTATTTGCAACAGCCAAACGCGTAGCACAATTGCAAGGTCGCAGAATAACCGACCGCATGCATCGCGCCATTAAAGCCTTTAATATAGGCAAAATACGCGAAGCAAATATCATATTAGACGAAGCCGAAAAGGATGGAGAACGTGCATTGGAAGATTTTTTAAATAGCAAAGAAATCACCGAACAAAAGCGAAACAACGTTTTCAACTCTATCGAAGAGTTAATGCTCAAAGCCTCCACAATCATGGCTGATGAATCCATTGAGATTGAGTCACGCATTGAGAAAACATCTTCTCTCTACGCACAAGCCGACGACATGGCCGAAAAGGCAGACTATGACAAAGAAAAGCATATCGACCTCCTCACTAAATACATTGAGCATCTTTACAAATATGCTGACTACAAACAAGCTCAAGAGATTGCCACAAAAGCAATCTCTATGTCAGAAACCCAATTTGGCGAAAATCACCCAACAACAGCGTTGTTGTATAATAAAATTGGGCTAATCTATAATACTATTGGCGAATACGAAAAAGCGATTGAATATTTCGAAAAAGAATTAGCTATACGATTGCAATTCTCAGGAGAAGACGATTCAGATGTTGCATCAGTTTATAACAACATTGGCTTAGTATATCACTATCGTGGTGAATTCCCAAAAGCGCTGAATTACTATGAAAAAGCTTTGAATATTTGGTCACAAATTCATAAAGAAAACCATTCTAATATAGCAACGTCTTATCATAACATCGGCTCAGTTTATGATATTCTTGGCGAATACAATAAAGCGTTATCATATCATGAGAAAGCGTTGGCTATAAAATTGCAAATCTTTGGCGAGAGGCATGCCAATGTAGCACTTTCGTACGATCGTATCGGCTATGTATATCATTGTCTTGGCGAATACGAAAAAGCATTGTCATGTTTTGAGAATGCCTTGAATATAAGGGTTCAAGCATATGGAGAAAACCACCCTAATACAGCATCTTCTTACAACAACATCGGTTTAGCATATGACAATCTTGGCGAATGCGAAAAAGCGTTATCATATTATGAGAAAGATTTAGCTATACAATTGCAAATCTTTGGAGAAAACCATCCCAATGTTGCAACATCGTATAATAATATCGGCTTAGCATATGACAATCTTGGCGAATGCGAAAAAGCGCTATCATATTATGAGAATGCATTAGCTATACAATTGCAAGTTACTGGAGAAAACCATCCCAATGTTGCAACATCGTATAATAATATCGGCTTAGCATATGGCACCCTTGGCAAATACAAAAAAGCATTGGTTTATTATGAGAAAACATTAGCAATAAATCTGCAAATTTATGGAGAAAATAATCCCAACACTGCATCTTCATATAGCAATATTGGTGGAATATATTATAGCCTTGATGAATACGATAAGGCGCTATCGTTCAAAGAGAGAGCACTAGCTATAGAATTACAAGTTTATGGAGGATGCCATCCAGATGTTGCAACTTCTTATAGTGATATTGGTGCAACATATAATGCTCTTAGCGAATACGAAAAAGCGATTGAATATTTCGAAAAAGAATTAGCTATACGATTAAAAATCTCAGGAGAAGATGATTCAGATGTTGCTTTTTCTTACAATAACATCGGTGTCGCATATCGTTCTTTAGGAGAATATTCTAAAGCATTGTCATATTTTGAGAAAGCATTATCGATCAGATTGCGAATATTTGGAGAAATGCATACAGATGTGGCTGGATCTTACAATAGCATTGGGAAGGTTTATGACCTTCAAGGTGAATATTATAAGGCATTAGAGGCTTTTGAGAAGGCATTGGAGATAAGATACCAGATATTTGGAGCCAACCATGCGCGTGTTAACGATTTGGCCAACTCAGCACATCGTGTATATCAAAAACTCTTACTACAAGATGCGTCAATATTACCAAGATATGAGGAATTTATGAAGAATATTACATCAATTGCAACTATCAACGAAGACAAATAACAACAACTTGTAATTCATATCACTGTGGCATAAATAAGTCTTTAATTGGCTAGTTTATGCCACAGTTTTATGTCGAGTCCCCCATCACACAAATACTCTTACGATGAAAGCAGAGATAAAATCGTCTACAATCACTCATAAAAACATGTTCTATAACACATTTTCACAAAAAATCTATTTTTTACTTGCAAACTTTCACAGATTTTAATAAATTCGCATTTGATAGTCTAAAAAATCCATCTTGAGCCAATCAATTTGAATTCAAACACATTTTAGTCTATCCATGAAAACCATTTTTAATTAAAAAGAATGTACTGCTAATTTTAACTAATTATACACATATGCATCGTAGAATAACAAACAAGTTTACTAACTTTTCCAAATTAAGTTTAGCTTCTTTTGGAATTCTTCTTTTCTTATTAATTAATACTGTAAATGTAAGTGGGCAGACTGGGTCTAATAACAGTTTGGCTTATCTCGAACAAACATTCCCCAAATTAACAAATCTATACAAAGAGGAATTGAAACAATGTCGCACTCATTATATTTTCGCCATTGATGTATCGGGTTCAATGAAAAAATATGATGCAGTAGTCACACCTGCACTTCAAGCATTTGCCCAAGCACTACCCGTGGGGGAACAAGTTTCAATCATTCCTTTCGGCACAGACCCTAAAGAGAATACGCCTGGATTGTGTTGCAGAATCAACAACGAAGCTCAAATTCAAACTCTTAACAATTCTCTATCTACTCTTTATATAAACGAGGGATACTCACTCGAATTCCGTCGCAACACCGATGTTCACAAAGCTGTTGAAGCTGTCAACAAAGCAATCCTAAACAACCAAGAGTCTCAAATGAATGTCGTGGTTATTATCACCGACTTCCTTAACGATCTCCCAGGCATTGGTGAAATTAAATTGAAAGATGACAATTTGTCAAAACTTAATAAAGATTTTGACAACGCCACTAGCGACACTTACACTAGAGTAGTAGCCATGCAATTGCCAAAAGCGGGAACTGGCAAAGGATTCTGTCTTGATCAGCTGCAAGAGTCTGTTTTTTGCAACACTTCTCGCACAAAAAAATTTGACATAATCCAAGCAATTAACGACCATAACGCCATTGCTCACTGGTTTAACCAATTGTCGCGCGACATCATGACTGAAAAGCTCAAAGCAGTCATTCAACTCGACAACGAAAGAAGTCTAAATGCTTCTTTAGATGTCAATATTGACATTGATGGCAATACAACTGCTGATATTCGTTGGACTCCAAACAAACTATATACTCAATTACAAATTGATACAACCAAAACCCAACCTGGTTCGGACTATTATTTTGAGAACAATCCAGAGGCATTCACAATCACCCAAGACACCCTTTTGGAAAATATTGAATTGGGCAAACTCAAACATGAAAATTGGGGATTTAGACAATGCAAGGAGGCTCTCATAATCGGCATGAAACTCCCCACCGAATATGATGCAGAATTACAAAAATTAAGCATCGAAAAACCTCTTGTTATGCCCGATGACGAACATAGTGATTGGATTTTTACATTCTTCCTCCCATTTTGGTGGACAGTAGGAATCATCATTGCAATAATATTGTATATTATGATGGTAATCAAAGCGTTCCTCCGAAATAGCAGAGAAGCATTTAAAGGGACTGTTGACTTTTCTGATAGCCGTTGCCGCGATATTGGTGACACCATTCGAATCAACAAGGTTGCCCCTTCACGAACCCTTCTAATTGGAGACGGAGGAAACTATGGTTGTGATTTATCAAACGCTGAGTGGACAATTCAAGTTGTAAAAAAAACATCCTCACCATTATTATTTTGGAAACGCCCCGCATTTGAGTGGAGTGCAAAAAGTGGATTCGTTTGCAACGGCAACAAAAAAAGAGGACTCCTAGGTCGATATGGCAAAGGTAATACTAGCAAAATGGCAAACCTCGAATGTGGACCAGATTCTGACAAATTAACTCACGGAGTGAAAATAATGATTAAATAACTATAAATTTATTTACTATGGCAAATGAAAAGCATATTTTTATTGGCATCGGTGGACAAGGTGTAAAAACCGTAGCAAAAATTAAAGCTAAAGTCTACGAAAAACGTTTCCCTGAAGCAACAGCATCAAAAACTCGTCTTCAGGCAATGAACGATAGTTATCGTTTCTTATTCATTGACACTGACCAACGTGACATTGATAATGCAAACAAGGACAATCGTGAAAGTTTCGAACATGGCAAAGTGCCATTTATCAATCCTCAAACCGACTTGATAAATCTCGGGCGTGCAAATCCACAAGCTATCTATTATGAAGCAAAACAAGATCAAAACACCCTAATTAACAAGCGTATTCTTGAGGCATGCTCTCCAGAACTTTCAAACCGAATCCCCGACCAACCACTTTCTTTTGGTGCGGGAGCATTCCGCATTAAATCTCGTATTGCATTTGCTCACTCATTGGCCGACTTCCAAAGCAAACTACAATCGGCTATTTCATCACTTAACGATGTTAAAACAGTTGGTGGTGAAGATTGTATCATTTATTACTGGGTAGTAAGTAGTTCGCTAGGCGGTACTGGTTCAGGTATTTTTAATGATGTGCTATATCACGTAAACCAACTCCACCACCAAATCGTAGGAAATGGTGATCCTCAATTGGTTTACACTATGTATATGCCAAAAGTATTTATCGACTGCAACTCTTCTGAAGAGAAATATTCTCTTAATGCATTTGGTGTATTCTCTGAGCTTGAAGCTTTCAAGAAAATGAGTTACTACGAAAACCAAAAAGCAGTAATGCATAGATTGGCATTTAACAACGATTACAACCTTGTTGATGCATCAAAACGCTATTGCCCATTCTATTACGTAATCCCTGTTGATATTCAAACAGATAAAGGCACTAGTCTTGGCACTCCTAACACAATGTGTCACAACACAGCTGAAATGCTTTTCCATCTTCATAATGGACAAGCTGGTGCTACATTCCGTAGTGATATCGACAACTACATGAACGATATTATGGACAAGAATCACGAAGAATTCCTTGTTCCAATGGGATACGTATCACTCCAAAAACCAATCGAACAATTCAATAAATATATGCGTGCTCGTTTCCGCCGAGACGTATTGCGTTCATGGTTATTATGCAGCAACAAAAAGCAAGCTAGCGTCAAGAAAGAAGAAGTTGAGCCACTATATAAGAATTTATTTAGTGAACTTGACCATAAAAACTCAGATTCTATCGCTTATAGTTTCCTTGGCAATTCTAAAAAGCTCCTAAAAAAGATTGATGCTATTGATACCAGTAAGGAAAAGATGGACGAAGAATTTGAAATTGGCAACATTAGTACCGACTTATCTAAAATAGAGAGAACTATCGAGCTTGAAAGCAAAGATGAAAAACGAGAATATTATAAAAAACTTCTTGTAAATGGCATTTGGAAACAGGCTGAAGGACTTATTAGAGAACGCGGTCTTGCTTACACCTACAATGCGATAATTGAGGTGCGAAAACATCTTCTTGCAGAGTATCAAAATTTTGCGAATATCGAATCTAAAAATGACAAAGATTTAAAAGAGACTCGTGAAAGTCTAGAAAAACTCAGTGGTGATGCTGCTCAAATTACTACAATAGAGAAAGTAACGGGATCTAATAAAAAAGATATCCAAGCATACATTGATGCTCTTAAACCATACATTGATAAGTATGTAGAAAACCAAATTTCAAAATGGGCTCAAGACATCAAACGCGATTTCTGCAATGATGAAAAGAATGACGAATTGTCAAAACTTGCTCGTCATATAAATGGTATGATTACCAAAGCCGAAGAGATGAACAAGGATGCAGTTAAGTATTACAAACGTCTTGCTACTGAATTTGGTGAAACAGCAATGGATGTAACAACCGTATACTTGCCTATGCTTAAAAGCATTTGCGATGGAAACGGATGGAAAGCTGGTAATTTCTTCAGTAAATTATATACAAAAGTCATCAATGCCGAAGAGGATCAAGATGAAACACCAGTACGTAGCGACTTGATGAAATTCCTCGATCAAAACATCTACTACAATGATGACAATGATGTTGATGGCAACTATAAAGTTAGTCTTGAAAAGAAACAAACTGAAGATAGCAACAACGATGAAGTCGAAAAAGAGATTGACGTGAGATTCTTCAGCAATCCTGTTCTTGTGGAAAGAGGAAATGTTGTAAATGAAAAGATTATTGAAGATTTCATTACTTATGCAATCGAAGCATTAGAAAAGAAACTCCATAATAATCAAGATATTCAAGAAAATTGGGATAATCGCAAGATATCAACATTCTTTGGCGATCTCACTAACGAAGAAAAAGATGAAGTGCGCCGTTCTCTCAACCCAGCTTTATTCTTCAGTTATAACAACAACCGAATTGATGTAACTAAAAAAGAGGAACGCATCATATTTGTTGCTGGTAGCGAAGATCTTGCACAAGAGATGCTCGGTTATCAAAAAGGTAATACTCGTCACCGTTTCGAAAAGAATCGCGATGAAAATACTGCTTTGGTTCTCAAATCAAAATTTGGTCTCGCATTGAAAGATTATCGCATCTACGATGCTATTAAGATGGTATATGACAAAGCTACATTCCGTGAAAAATATCACTTCCATCGTAACTTCGCTCAATATCTCGACCGATTGACATTGGATAATCTTCCATATGAAATTCTACCTCAACATCGTTCATTTGTAAAGATGCTTGTATTGGAATCATTACGTGAAGAATTATCTCCATTGTTCTTCAAAGATGAGTATGATGATGAAGCTTATATTAACACAATGTATATCGATGAAGGTGATGTTGATTCATTTAAAATTGCGCTTCCTGAGTCATTCATCTCTGACCCAGATTTAACAGGAGGTAAACTTGCATTTAAACAAGAGGCTGATGGTCGCTCACTCTTCCATGAGATAGAAGGAAAGAGCTATATCGAACGATTTAACGCGTATTCAAACATGTATCACAATGCACGATTTGGAGAAACTACTGATCGCCTCATTCAAGCTATTCTTCGCACAAATATCCCAGTCAAAACTAAAGATGGATTGACTGAGACTTGTCGAGGAGAAGAAATTCTCAAAAAGAATTATGCTAAAAAACAAGACGAATTGTTGCGCAAATTTAATGACAATAAACGTTTTGCACCAACCCCTGAAGAAAAGCGTCTATGGGGCATCTTCTTCAATATTTTGAGAGAAGAATATGCTTCTGTTAACGATTTCAAACGATAATTTATATGCTACCTCTCTGGATAATTGATTTAAGAAAAAAATCGGAACGAAGAACTCATTTTGAGGAACTCTTAGGAAAGATTAACCATATATTTCTAAATAATGCCAATGCATCGGAGTCAAACGACTCCGACGCGTTGAGCGTTGCTGATGTAATCGACTCTTCAGAGAGCAATTCTGAAGTCTATGCTCAAAATCCAGCCCAAGAGGGTGATTTTGAACAAAGTTTACAGGAACAACTTGACATCACAGATAAAAAAGATGCCGAAAAAAACTCTATTTTAGAGGGAAATTATTGGAGATACAGTCCCATGGAAGGTGTTTTCTATGGGATTGATATCGACAATAAGATTCAAAAAGACAATGCCAAATACTCTCGCGTTGAAGTAAATACAATAGAATCAGAATATGGTGCCGACCATATTCGTTCTGAGGTTGAGAAGGACCCTACTGCAAAGGGAACTGCCGAACGTCTTTATAAATTTCAATGCGATTTAGTAAAAGAGGGACAAGCGTTTATTAACGATTTAAGATGTAGCAATGTCCACCCCGACTTAACTATTAACATAGTTGTATTAGGGGACTTAACCGAGGACTTTACTCGCATCTTATTCCCAGCAATCGCTGGATTAATTCAAAAAGAGAAGGGACGCATTCTCCCACATCATATCCACCAAGGCATGGAAATTATAGGAATGCTATACATTCCTAGTGACATCAATGCCCGTGAAGTTAATTTGCGCAAAAGCATGCAACGCACATTGAATGAAATTGACGTTCAACATCGCGTTGATGACATTCGCGGATATGACCATATGATGTTTTATCAAGATGTTCAGAATCGCACCGACTGTGCTTATTCTAAACTCAATGATAAACAACTAGCAGAATACCTTTTGCAATGCTTGGTTCACATGTATCTCGCTTGCAACAACGCTCATCCACTTCTAAATGGATTTTCTTCAGCCGATGCTTTTTATTTCTCAATGGGAGCTTCATCTATTCATTACAACATAGAGAATGAAAAATTAAAGAAATGCCAAAAATTTGCCATTGACTTTTTCAGAAATTTCAAGAGCGAAGGTGATGACGAGAAAGAAAATCTTAAATTTGAACTTATAGACGAAGAAAGTTATTCTCCAAACCGTTTCTTTGAAGATTTTGGGGTGTTATATAAGTTAAAATGCGATGACATTGAAGATGAGAGTCCAAATCCTCATCCTATTCGCAACTTCATGGAGAAGCATCTCAAACGACTTTATTATAACACATATTTGAGATTCTTCACAGTGAATGCAATGCGTGATGTAACGAGTCAAATTGAAAATTGCACTCGCGCTTCATTAGAGACAATCTCCGTTAAAAGCAAAAAAAGATTCGCTGATGCACAAAAAATAATTTTTGGGAAGTTAAATGATCTTTTGAATCAAATTAGCGCAAATGATGGAGGCCTTCCAACAATTGTGCGTCTTTTCAAAGAGATGCAAGAGAGTCTTTCAGCAAAAAAACAAGAGATTCAACATGTTTTAGAACAAAATTTTTGGAACAATATTATTGACAAATACATCGAAAAGAAAAACGTTGATAAATTTACCGAATATCACGATGCGTATGTTCATGATATAAAAGACAAAAACAGCGGCAAAAATCAGCTTGAAATGAAAAAACAAGCTGTAACAGACCTTAATGGCATACTTAGCAAAGAGTCGACTATGCTCGCCAACATATGCCGCACATTGCTACTTAGCATTGTGAGTGCTTTGGCATTTGTTCCTATTTTAAACAGCATATTTGATTGGGCCGAAAATCTTTATGATTTGTGGTACCTTTATATAGGAATATTCCTTATTCCAGCATTAATTAAATTTATTTCCTACTTGCGTTATACTCGCAAGAAAAAGCGTGCTATAAGCAACCTAAAAGTAATGTATCTTCATGATGCATATGCTCGAGTTGCCAATAGAATAGAGTCGGAAATCAACTCTTTTTACAATAAAATGATTGCACTAGGAGATAGATATCTCGATAGATGTGAAAATATTCGAACAGAACTTGGCAAGGATTATAAATCTGACGAATTAAAGTCAGCAATTTTCCCGAAAACCATGTTTAATCAACCATTAATCGGCGGAAAATTCGGAAGAGAAAGACTTCTTCCTGAAGAAGAAAATGATGGCACAAAAGTCAAGATTAACAACATTCATTACAATTATAATGACATCTCTAAAGTTGAATTCTTCTTATTTATTAACGAAAACCATCATTTAATCAAAGATTTATTTAGAGATGTAGCGCTTTGTGAAAATCTTATTCGTCGCATAAACGACAATGGCGAGGAAGAACTTGTAACAAAGGAGCAACAAGAACTAGAGCAACTTGCTGCATGGGAAGCTCATAAAAAAACATTTTATGAGGAGCTTAAAAAGGCGATTAATAGCACTATTATACAAAGTGAACACTCTTCTGTCGGCGAAAAGTTGTATCAATATTGCATAGCAACAAAAACAAACAACACAAACATTCTTAAACCAATGATATCATATGCTGCAACCAATGGAGAGATAACCTCTACTGCCGACATAGAATACATTGATATCAAGATGAATGAAAAACGAGTAGAAGAAATTCTTAGACCACTAATTCCTTCTATCAATAACCAGATACAAGTTGATAAATATGATTATGTTTACAATAAATTTCTTTTCATTACACGTTGGCGCCGTTTTGAACACTTGAATTTAAATCGCATATTGCCAATGGAGGACTTTGATGATAAGATTCGTAAACAACTTGTATACGATGCTGAAATGGAAGATAAAGCAGAAAAAGAAAAGGCAAAATGAAAAAATAAAAAACAAATACTCCAATCTACCGACGAAGCATCTACACAACCCGATACTAACGAGAAAAAGAAGCCATACGTTCCTCGACCATCATCGCTATTGCTTTGGGCTCTTTGTCCTGATGATTCTTCGTCAGAGTGGTTTAGACTCTTTGACTCTGATTTCTTTACAGAAGCATACAACGATAAAACTATATATCGAGAAATATTAAATCAAAACGACTGATCAATTTAAAATGGGATCTATATTATATACCTTATTTATAGCATTGATAGTAGCACTACTGTCAGTATTCTTCCAATTATTCAAGGTTAAAGTTTGGATTAATTGTAAAACCAAACGCGATTCACGATTAACCACCATTGGACGAATGAAGTACTCAGGCAACCAAGTAGTTCCCGAAGTGCATCTCATTGGTCGCTCTAAAAGTCCAGCAATCGGACGAATTAAAATGGGGGAAGATGATGACGATAATGCTTATGTTGAAATCCTAATTAATGATATCAACGATGACTCTGTCAAACCTGAATATCGCACTTATGGATACATCTCCCAAGATGGTTATATCTACAAGATTAATCAAAAAAACAAACCTGAGAAAATTGGTTATACAGCGAAGCCATCCAATCCAAATACACCTACAGTTGTTGGAGAACGCACGTGGAAGACTTTATGGTTAAAGTGCTCTCTCAATGTGTATATGGGAAAACCTAGCGAAAAAGGGAAAAAGAAGGAACCATCGTCAAAATGTTATCATCTAAGTTTCCACTCTTCGAAGAAAGATGCAATGCCTCCCGAAGCTCGAGCTGCGGCATTTGCTCTAATTTTCAGTCTATTTAATAAGAAAAATTACTCTGAATATTACAATACACCAGCATATGGGTGGAAAGATACAGCCCTACTTGCATCGTTTGTGTATACTATTCTTTATATTATATGGTTGCTCATAAACCAGTATATACTTATAGATACAGACTACTATGTTAATATTCATCTTGAAGAGTATTTATCATTTTATGGAATATATTTTGCGTTATGGGCAATTGTCAGAGCTATAAAAATTGAATGCATAGAAAACTCAAATACAATTCAACCCAAACTTGACTTATTCAACAAATCACTTGGTCAAAAGTTTTTTGACATATGCATTTTGATTTGTTGCATCATTATACTATTCCCCATTGGTCAATATGGTTATAATTTCAAAGCTTTAGCATTAGCAATTGCCACAGGGGTAATTGTAAATATGCTATTGCAATCAAGTTCTCAAAGATGGGAAATTAAAAATCCATTTGTTGTTGAAGAGGAAAAAGAAGACCAAGAACAGCTAGTAAATCCTGAAGGGGATATCGTTAGGAACTATAAGTGGTTATTAGATTCTGAAAATGTCAAGGACGTAGAAGGTGATTTGACACTCTATTTTGACGCTCATTATATTAGTGGACTCCGTTTTGAAAATCCATTCTATAACCAAAGACAAGATAAACCCACAAAAATCATGATTTTAGACATGTTTAACTACATGAAAGAACATCATGGTATTACGGCTAGAACTCGCTATATCGTGTCTCAGATTAAGAACATCGCCGCTCAAAACGCCTTGTCTATAGAAGACACGTTGCAATTTACTCTTGATTTTGTACAAGAACCCAACATCCGATTTAGTTTAAATCGCGATAGCAAAGCTATTAATCAATACGACAACTATATTCGTTTCCCTGACGAAGTGTTATTTGACAAAGAAGCCGATAGTAATAGTAAGGCTCTTTTAGCAGCAATGCTTTTCCATTTCATGAGTTACAACGTGCTCTATCTATTTTCTCGTAAACAACACCATAGTGCTATTGGTATTGAAGTCAACGATGAATGGATTGATAATGGTTACATATTCGGTAAAAAAGTAGATGAGATAACCATTACTCACAACAACAAAAGGTATATTTTCTGCGAAACAACCAGTGATGGATTCCGCATTGGTGGCACAATGGAAGGAATGCGTTATGATGATTTTGAGGAACATATCGAACTCCCATTATTTGATAATGATGTCAATGAAAGCAATGAGGACACCATTACATGTGTATATAACTGGACTTTAGATTCTGAATTAGGAAGTCAATTGGATGGTAGTTATACTTTAGAATTTAGCACGGTTGAAATCCAAGATTTAAGACAGCTCAATCCATTTAGAACTTATGGAAAAGAGGGTGATCAAAACTCGTATGACGATAACATTCGCTCAATCTTTGACTATCTTGCAAAAGATCCCGAGCACACTAAATATGTTAAAGAGATTGCTTCATACATCAAACAACGAATTGCAGAGCAAAATCTCGGAGAACTTGACTTAGTGCAATTTGCTCTTGATTTCTGTCAAGAACCCAATATTAAATACTGTGTTGACGAATCGTCAAAAGGTATTAACTATGCAAAAGAATATATGCGCTTCCCCGATGAAGTACTCTTTGACAAAGAGGGTGATTGTGATTGTAAATCATCTCTTACCGCTGCACTATTCCGTGAATTAGGATATAATGTTATTATAATGCTTTCTTCAAAACTTCAACATGCAGGAATTGGCATAGAATGTAAAGATGAATGGATAGAACAAATTAAACCTGAAAATCCCGAAAGTGTAGTTAAAGAATACAACAATAAAAAATATTTATATTGCGAAACTACTGGGGATGGATACCGAATTGGACACATTGAGGCATCTCAATCTATCCAAGACTTCGAAACAATTGTGGAAATTAATGTATAACATAATCTAAATTTACCATTATGAATTTCAAAACATTATTCTTAAAAGCATTTACATTGTGTGCAATTCTAGTTTTGGCATCATGTCAATCTCAAGAAGAAAGAATTATCAGTAAAATTAACAACTTAGCCGAACGCATTGAAAAAAATGGCGAAAATTTTGATGAGCAAGATTGGGAAGACGCGATAAATGATTTCGAGAAAATTCATGAAGACATGCAAAATTGTGAATTTACCAATGAGGAACTTCGTGAACTTGGCAAAGCCGAACGAAAAATAACATTAGCCTTTGCTTCAGAAGGAGCTAAAGCCTTTGGTAAAGGGATGAAAAACTTCATGGGTGGTCTAGGAGCCTTTGCTAGTGGATTTACTGATTTAGATGAAGACGAAGAATCAGAGAATGCCAAAGATTTAGAAGAATTAGAAAAAGACATCGAAGAGGGTGTAGATGAATTCATGAAAGAATTTGGTCTTTAATCTCACTCCTAAGTTTTAGCAATACATATGGCATCATTATAGTGGTGCCATATGTGTATTATATGACAATCCCTTTCTTTGTCACGAATAAAACAATCAAAAATACCATACGATATGATTGACAAATACGATATTTTCATAAGTTATAAACGCAGAGATACTAGTAGTGCCATTGCTGCTTTTTTGTATAAATACCTTACAGCAAAAGGATATAAAGTATTTTTCGACCGCAACGAAATACGCCAAGGCCGCTTCAATGAGCAACTCTACAATCATATCGAAAATGCAAAAGATATAATCATACTACTTGAAGAGACTTCGCTAAAAGCATGTTTTAATGAGATTGCTAAAGACGCCTACAAAACCGATTGGTTTTGTAAAGAAGTAATGCACGCACTTCAGCATGAACAAGATAAAAATATCATTCCATTGCTTTTGAGTGGCTATAATATGCCCGAAGACAGCTCCCTCCCGAACGAGCTGAAGGCTCTTCCTTTTCTAAATGCCATCAACTTTGATGCTGCTGAAATTGATGAAATATTTCAAAAATACTTTATCGACAAGGGCTATCTTTCATCAAAGCCACTTGATAATGGCTCCGTTTCTGACTCTTCATTGAATAATATTAATGGGGTTTCTGATTTCTTGTTTTTCACTAATCAATCATGCGATATATTTGAATATGGAGAAAAGATTCATACTCTTTCAGTAGATAACAATGAAAATAACCCTTTCCGTTACGAGGTAGAGCGCAGTGGCGATCATCGTTTTTTGTGTATCAACAATGATACTTGCGAAAAATTAAAAATTATTGAATCGGTTGAATCTGGAGCACAAAAATACATTGAACTTAAATGGAGTGACAAACCAAATTTATGGGAAATCACTGAGCAAATTATTGAAAAAGAAGATAACCCCGAAAACCTTTATGAATGGGGAAGTGGATTGTTTTACGGTACTACTACACACCTTCCTAATGAAGAACTAGCTTTTAAATGTTTGTCAAAATCTGTTGATCTTGGCAACGACAATGCAAAAGATTTTTTCATTAATGAATACGTTACAATATTCGATCGCGACCTCACATCTGAAGAGGTTTTGATTTGGATAGAAAAAGCTAGTCTACTAGGTTCTTCCGATGCAAAACTTAGCCTTGCCGACTACTATAGAGGCTCCGATAAAAAGACTGCACTTAATTTATATCAAGAAGCTGCCGATGCCGGAAATGCCGAAGCGATGTGTAAATTAGGATATGCGTATCAACAGGGGGTCAAAAACATCATCTCAAAAGATGAAACAAAAGCAGTAGAACTTTATCAATTAGCTATTGATAATGGTTCGAAAACAGCATATACCCTACTAGGCAACTGCTATCGAAATGGAATTGGAGTGCCTCAAAATGATGACAAGGCCATTGAACTACACAAAAAAGCAGTAGAACCAGGGCAACAGGGAGACATCGACCCATGGTCGGAATATATAATGGGACTTCGTTACCTTGATGGAGATGGTGTAGAGAAGGATGAAGCGAAAGCTTTAGAATGGTTTTATAAAGCGGCTAGAAATGGAGAGGGAGAGGTTAGAGCAATCTCTCGCATTGGATACTTCCATCTTTATGGCATTTATGTTGTAAAAAACCATGAAGAAGCCTATAAATGGCTCAAAATCGCAAGTGAAAAGGAAGATGAAAGAGGGTGGTATTTCTTGGGACTTATGTATCTAAGAGGGTGGTATGTTGAGCAAAATTTTTCAGTTGCTATTGATTTATTTGCCAAAGCTGCTGATGTTGGATGGATAGACGCAATGTATTATCTAGGGTTAATGTATTTAAATGGTGATGGCACTGATAAAGATGAAATTTCAGCCATTAAATGGTTTAGAAAAGGGGCTGAATTAGGACACCCTAGATGTCAATATTGCTCAGCATTCTCATATTTTGATTCATGTCTAAAGAATGAGTATGATTATTCTAAAGCATTAGAATTATTTGAACAAGCAGCATCTCAAAACGACGAAGAATCTCTCTATATGTTGGGAGAAATTTATATAGGTAAAATTGATGCATTTAAGTCAATTATCACGATTGATAACGAACTAGCATTTGCATATTACATGCGAGCTGCCAAGTTAGGTCACCCTGTAGCCCAATATAATATTGCTCGTATGCTTGAATACCAAGACATCCCAGACTTTGTTCCCAACTACAAAGAAGCACTTCATTGGTACCACCTAGCCGCAGAAAATGAATATGTCCCAGCTTATGAAGGTCTTCGAAGTTTGTATTGTGACATCTATAAAGACAATGAAGAGGCCATTAAATGGGGATGCAAAGCTATTGAAAATGGGTATTTGCTAAGTTATCATTTTTATATGGGGAAATATGGTTATGTCCCTTCTGAATACATCAATAGTTTACAAATAGCCTCTCAAAAAGGACATCAAGACGCTAACCTATTCTTATTTGAGTTATATAATAAGGGCATTTATCAGTGTAACGACAAAAATGAGGCTCTTCAGTTGTTGGAGAATGTAGCATCAAATGGCAATAACCAAGCTAAATATCGATTAGCATTATTCTACCTTCAAAAGCACTATCCTCTTCACAAATACTATGTAAAGCGCGACGTGCATAAGGCCGTTGAATTAATGACAACGATAATCAAATCTCACGAGGCAAATCCTCGTTTAATCTCTGGTGCGGTTCCTGAATGCGTGATTGGTTCTTATTTCAATCTTGCGGAACTATACAAATTGGGTAAATATGTAGAAAAAGATATTGACAAAGCACTCTCATTCTTCAACAAAGCTGCTCAGAATGGGTCAAGCACTGCCCTAAGAGAGGTTCATCGCATTCAGTTCATGCAATATAATGACATTTCTGAATTTTATAAAACCCTTCCAAATAAGGAACTCCTAAAATTTGCGTTGGCTAACATTGCTGAAGCATGTGAAGAAATGAGTCGTAGATTTAAAGAAGGAGATCAGCAAAAACAAATCGATGACCGTGCTGAATATTGGCATAAAAAAGGTCAAGGGAAATTCAAAAAGAGAACTATTTGGCAAAGATTATGTCGTAATAAAAATTCTATTTTTACATCACCAACCTACCAAGAACCACAAAAATGGTTTTGGCAAAAATAAAAAAGCATGAAAAAGTTCAAGAATATAAGTCTAAAATTTGACCGACATTTTTCTAAGGGATTAGTTCAACAAGTGCTTTGGCTTGTTGGCATTATGGTTATAGTATATATAGGTCTAATCTTTTTAAGTTTTATTGGTTCGCTATACAACACAAATCCTAGCGAAATAACACATTGGTCTGATAGATTTCGC
This sequence comes from Muribaculaceae bacterium, assembly GCA_017424575.1. GTDB lineage: Bacteria > Bacteroidota > Bacteroidia > Bacteroidales > Muribaculaceae > RGIG4079. The sequence goes on along the minus strand of JAFOYQ010000090.1, from coordinate 4,780 downwards.
GACATTTTTCTTGTAATTCTCGACCCTGGTTCTGCTAGCGATTCAATGTCGTCAATATTTACAATTATATGTGCCATTTTAGGATTAATCATATTCAGCGGAATGCTTATATCAGTTATAAGCAATGCTCTTCAACGTCGAGTTGAAAGATATAATAGTGGTACTACTAATTACAAAATCAGCAACCATATTATAATTCTCGGATTTAACGAGAGTGTACCATCTTTACTTCGAGAGATTAATAAATATCACAAAGGGTTTATTTTGATAATGAGCGAAATGCCGACTATTGACATTAGAAATTGGCTTCATGCTCAACTTGATAAAGATGACAAAATTGAACACGATATTATTGAAAGACTCATTGTAATAAATGGTGTTCGTAATGCCAATGATGATATTGACCGTTTATATCTTAACAATAACGTGCAAAAAATATTTATTATTGGAGAAACTAATGAAAATGCACACGATTCAATTAATTTAGAATGTGTTAAAATTATTGCATCCAAACTCAACAATATCGACAAAGTTGACTGTCATGTACAAATTGATTCTAACACTACATTTACCATGCTACAACGTGTTAGTATGGATTTCAACAACATATCTTTTCTTCCCTTTAATTTCGATGAAATTTGGGCACACAAAGCATTAGCTACAATTCCTGGTGATTATTACAAACCTCTTGATGGCAATGGGATTACTTACAATAGCAACAAACATGTACATTTAGTCATTGTTGGCATGAACTCTCTAAGTTACTCATTAGCTATTAATGCTGCTCATTTACTTCATTTCCCCAATTTCATAGAGGGCAAATATGAAACATATTCAAAAATAACTTTCATTGACAATAACGCAATTTCTAAAAGTAAAATATTTAGAAATAAATATAATACATTATTTAATCTTGCTCGTTGGAGAGAAATTTATGGTCATCAATGTTGCGATTCCAACCAACATTGGGTTGATCCTCTTGCCGATAATGATTCAGATTCCCCTTTTAAACATCTTGGGCCAATAAATTTTATGGATATCCAATGGGAATTTATTGAGGGGAATATATATGATACTCATATTAACACCTACTTAAGAAATTGCGTTCTCAATAACAGTTCTATTACTTCCTTTGCTTTATGCTTAGATGAATCCACCTCTAATACCTCCTTATGTTTGTCTTTACCTGAATGTATACTTAGCCAATCAAATGTAATTTTAGTGCGACAAAACGAAAGCGACATTATGGTCAATGATATTCTTAAACACATTCCTGGATATGATAATATCCGTGCATTTGGGATGATGAATAATTGCTATCGTGAGGAACTTTTATCTGATAAGTATGGTAAAATAATTAATGCTTGCTATTATGAGGTTGATATATCTAACAAGCAAGACGTTGATCGAGTTTGGGTTAATTGCCAGATATTAAACAAGTGGTCAAGCAATTATAGCGCAAGTATGTTATTTACAAAATTTCGCTCTTTTGGATTAGATACAACTTCAAAACTAACTCAACATGACATTGAGAAAACTTTTACTGATATATCTAATCAAGAATATATTCAACGTACCGAGCATAATAGATGGAATACCGAAAAAATTATTCTAGGATTTCGACCTCTATATGAAGATGAACTAAAAAATTGGTTATCTTTAGATCAATCCAAGAAAGTCGAACACAAGAATAAATTAAAAGAATTACTTCGACACGTTGATATTTGTTCTAATGAACATCTCAAGGATATTGACCCAAGTTCTATTGATAACGATAATGTTGTAAATAGCAAGCTTTGGACTATTTACAACCTAATTTTAAAAGATAATACTACAAATTAGAAGAATAACTTTTCCCACCATTGATTGACTTACATTAACAATCTACAGCGTCTTGGTGTGGGTGATGCATTCGGGGACTTCGGGGAGATAATGGGTTACGTAGATGAGTGTGATATGGTCGCGGGCTACGAGATGATTGATAACGCTGCGAATGCTACGTTTGCGTGCTGAATCGAGCCCGTGAAGTGGTTCGTCAAGAATAAGTAGCTGTGGGTGTTTGATAAAGGTGCGTGCCAATAACACTAATCGTTGTTCGCCTGCTGAAAGTGTGTTAAATCGGCGGTCGGCAAGATGTTCGATATGTAGCATCTGCAACCAATGCATAGCGCGTTGCATTTGCTGTGGTTTCACTTGGCAAAATAGTCCCACGGTATCGTTCAGACCTTGTGCTACTATGGTTTTAATATCACCGCTACCATTGAAATATAGGTGCATTTCGGGAGAGATATACCCTATTCGTTTCTTAATTTCCCAGATACTTTCGCCACTACCTCGGCGTCGGTCAAAGAGGGTGATGTCGTTAGAATACCCTTGTGGATTATCGGCATGAACAAGGCTCAATAGTGTTGATTTACCCGAGCCATTAGGTCCAAATAATGCCCAACATTCTTTGTTGCGAATTGTCCACGACACATTATTAATAATAGTGCGTTTACCATATTTTACGTTGCAATTATTGAGCGACAACACTACTTCGGTATTTTTATCATCATAATCACGCTTGGGGCACGATGGTAGATTTTCAAGATTTATCGCATAGTCAAATAGGTAGTCAAACGAGCGTTGAAATTGTTTTATCTCTACTCCATTTCGCATCACTCGCTCTTTGATTTCCATCTTGTCAATAGGTATCACACAATCGATTGCGGGATGTAAGTCGACTGGATTACACAGCAGCAATATCACCGATACTCCTTGTGCAACGATGCTACTAATCGTGTCGTTGAGTATCTCGCGCGATGCGGCATCAAGTCCTATATATGGATTATCGAGAATTAATACATCGGGAAGATCAAAAAGTAAATTCACAATGAGCAATTTGCGCAGTTCGCCACTCGAAAGGAAGTTGACATGCTTTGTAGCAATATCATTAAGTCGCAAATTGGTTGCCAATTCTTGCCAACGAGGTGTATTGATGCGATTATGGAATATTTCGGCCACAGTAGGCACCTCATCGTTCATCATCGACTCAAAGCGTTGTTGATAATACTCCACCTTAAAGCCAGCAAGGGAATGAATGTCGGCAAACTCAATTTTCCTGATTATCAATCGGTCGCGATACCCCTCTATACTATTTGTGCAAAAATTCCAACCTTTTTCAAGAATATTTCCAAGCATGGTTTTTCCTGCACCATTAGGGCCCATTATTGCCGTAATGCCACGAGGGATTGTCACATGATGAGGGTTAAGAATCTTTGCCTCACGATATCGCAAATAATCACTTTTGAGTTTTATCAAGAAATCCATATTGCAAAACAATGTAGTGCAAACACTTATTAAAGCACCTCTTTTAATGCAGAGGCAACTCGCATCACCTCATCATCGGTAAGCGATGGGAACATTGGCAATGAGAATATCTCACGAGCAGCATTCTCGGTATTAGGGAGAGAATTAACGCTTCCTCCAAGATGCTTATACGCCTCCATCAAGTGTATAGGTGTAGGATAACTTATGTTGAGGAATATCCCTTTTTCTCTGAGTTGAGTTAGAATCTTATCACGGTTGGGGTGACGCACCACATATAAATAATATACATGACGGCCGTTGCCCGTTTCAGCAGGAAGTGTGAGAGATGTATCAGCAAGAAGGGTATTATACATCTGAGCAATTTCACGACGGCGCTCTATATACTGCTCTATACGTTGTAATTTTGTGCGTAAGATTGCAGCTTGCACCTCATCAAGACGCGAATTATATCCATGTTCAATAGCATAATATGTTTGTTCGGCACCATAAAAACGAAGGCGTCGCAATTTTGCATCAATTTCACTATTATTGGTAAGCATCATACCTCCATCGCCATACGCGCCAAGCACCTTTGTAGGATAAAACGAAGTAGCAGAGATGTGGCTCATTGCCCCAGCCTTTTCACCTTTGTAGGTTGCTCCATGTGCTTGTGCGCAATCCTCAATTACAAATAGTTTATGCCGTGAAGCGATGTCATTAATAGCGTTCATATTTACACACTGACCAAACAAATGCACAGGAATAATGGCACGAGTGCGCGGTGTTATAGCCGACTCTACCTTCGACTCATCCATAAGATAGGTTGCAGAGTCAATATCAACAAACACCGGTTTTGCGCCAGCCGAAATGATAGCCGACACTGTGGGAATTGCCGTATTTGAAACAGTGATAACCTCATCGCCTGGTTTAATCCCTACAGCGTGCAGAGCGAGAGTTATAGCATTGGTGCCATTGTCGCACCCAATCCCATAATTCACACCACAATATGAAGCATATTCTTGTTCAAAGGCCTTAACATTTTCGCCAAGAATGAGCATACCCGACTGAAACACGCTTTCAACAGCGCGCATGATATCCTCTTTTTCTTGGGCATATTCGCGTAGGTAGCCCCACACCCTGATATCATTACTCATCGGCAATAGGATTTTTAAGCCAACGACTCGGGGTGACCAGTTGGCGACGCCACCTCTTCAGGATTATCAACAGGTTTCAAAGGTCGAGTGTCATTAGGGCGCATTTTAAGTTTGATTTCATCAAAACCCTGTCCATATACACCATTTACATTGGCTTGAGTGATAAACGCATCATGGTCGATTGACTTTATGATGCGGAAAATAGTTACTGATTCAATTTTGCGACACATCACAAGCAACACTTTTACCTCTTGCTTACTATACCAACCAATACCGTTCAACACAGTACAACCACGATTGGCCTCGTTATTGATAGCAGTAGCAATCTCTTTCCATTT
>JAFOYQ010000009.1 GCA_017424575.1 Muribaculaceae bacterium | reverse complement strand
TTAATAGTGGAGTAGTGCCCGCTCGTCGCAAAACTCCCAACTCAAAAGGTCAAAAATTAGTTTGCCTTCTTTATACTAATGGAGCAATTAAAGAGCTTGACCCATCGTGGAAAGTAGTTACAAATTTTGCCGATGGTCTTGCTATAGTAAAGGCAAAAACTAATGGTCGTGATTCCTATTTCTATATCAATATTAAAGGGGAAAAAGTATATCCACACCTCAAAGTTTACGGTGGAAATGACGGGTGTATGCGCCCTTTGAGCGATGGGTTGCGTGCATATCCCACAGGATTTGATAGTTGGGGATATATCGATGCAAATGGTAAAATTGTAATTCAACCTATCAAACAATGCTCTAATGCTACCGAATTTAGTGAAGGTTATGCGTGGGTAAGAGTGTGTGATGACCCCACATTGCCTTCTACGGTATATGGTGAATATTGCCTTATCGACAAAACTGGTAAAATTGTATTTAAGCCAGGTGTATTAGATGGTAACGTGTCATTAGTAAAGAATGGTATATTCTATGTGTATAAGAATGGTAAATACAATTATTATGATACAAACTTTAATCTATTGGCTTCATACGAATATGCTACTCCATTCTATAATGGATATGCTTATGTGTCAAAAACTGGCAACTATGGCGATGGTGTAGATGTTGTCAATACTAAGTTTGCCAAATTGAAAAATTTCTCATCAAGCAGCTTTGACGGAGTTTCTTCATTGAAGCATCAGCCACGTTTCGATCCATTAGGATTAGGATTGGTAGAGAATGCCGATGTTGAGAATTATTTTATCAACGCCAAAGGGAATATTATTCTGTCTAATTATGAAAAAGATGATTTTGGAATAGAGAGATTCTTGCCATTTACCGAGTCGGGTTATGCTCAATTTGGAGTGGGGAACTGGGGAAATGATAAATATTGTGGATTCTTACGCCCCGACGGTGAGATTGTGATGGTGTTGAGTTATCGCGATAAAGAAGATGCACGCAACCAACCATGGCCTGTACTTCCTCCCGAAGATTCTGTTCCTAAATTAAGACCTCAACCAATACCTTTGCCATGGCCTCCCGATACAGTGATTATCCCAGTTGAAATTCCACCTATTGGACCTATTGTTGTAGAACGAACATTCTATAACGTAACCGTGTCAACCGAAGGGGATGGAACAGCCTCGATTTCTCCTACAGGACGATTTGAGTATGGTGATAATGCAACGTTGAGTGTTAAGCCAGCCAAAGATTGGGCGGTAGCAAGCATCACACATGATGCCGATGGCTCGGGTAGAATTTCGGCAAATAATGCATTTACCGTTACTTCTAACGTTCACATTAAAGTGAAATTTGCAAAGAAAGATGAAGACCAAGAGCCTCAACACACTGGTTGTTATCAAGGTGAGAAGAAATTGGTTATTGAAGACCATAACTATGGTAACATAACCTACTATGTGCAAATCAACTCATCGAAAACCGATGCCAACCCTTATGGCGATAACACTTACGGATTTATTGTGGCAATGATTGACCCAATGAAGAAATATGTAGAGCCCGATGTGTCTTGTAATATGTTCTCGGCTCCATTCCGCATTAGTGGTTATCAACTCGATAAAGAAACTGGTCGTAAATGGATGGTGCTCGATGGAGGTTCATTCACTATCGGTAATCTCAAACTCAACCCCGGAGGGAATGGTCTTGCCGGACTATATTTCCAATTAGTTATGGCGATGAATGGTTTTAGTCAGCCCACACTTAGCGCTCGCCATTACCGATTAGAGATGTTGGGACATGATGAAGAAACAGGCGAATTTACTGCGGGTATATTGCAAGCATATTCACCTGAACATGGTTGGCTTAATGCTGGCGATAAACGCCTTAAAAAGACAACAAAAGGATTTTTGATGGAAGCCTATGATTCGGGTATGCCAATAAATTACTTTGAGGGGGTAACGTTCAAGCAATCTCAAAAACGTGACGATGTGCGTTGGTATCCACCCGTAGAGTGGTACGACAATAATCAGAGCACACTCCAAGGTATTATTGATTGTATGAAAGAATCATATCTCACCAACAAAAGCGATTACGAAGAAATGTTCGGACTATAATTTGAGAAAATAGTGTAAGAAGGAAGGTGTGTCATTTGATTTGACACACCTTCTTGTTTTTGCCACTCAGTCTGAGAAGTTTATGAAATCTCGGCTTTTGGTACTAAACGAGAACTGAGTTCCCAAAGTATGTATATGGGGAAGAATACAGCTGAGAGTGTGAAGGGGTCACCAGTGGGAGTAATCATTGCTGCTACGATGAGTAACACTACGATTGCATGGCGACGATAGGTTGAGAAAAAGTCGCGAGTGAGGAATCCCATTTTGCCGAGCAACCACGCAAGTAATGGCAATTCAAACACAATCCCCATCATTAGTGTGATGATGAAGAAATTGTCCATATAGGAGTCGAGTGAAATGGTATTGGGTATCGTAGAACTAAGTTGATAGTCGGCCAAGAAACGGAGTGTCAATGGAAATACTAAGTAATATCCAACGGCAATGCCGAGATAGAACATGATATTGCCAAAGAAAAATGCTGATTTAACACCTCGCTTTTCGTTCTCATATAGCGCAGGGCTTATAAACCCCCATAGTTGGTATATGATAAATGGAAATGCAATGGTGAGCGCCAACCAGCAAGATGTGGAGATGTGGAGGTAGAACTGCGACGCAAGTTTGATGTTTATGAGCGTTACTTGAAACGGCTCTGATGCTCCACCTATGGTGTTGTTAAGAATGTAATCAAAGAATTGATAGAGTGGGAAATTACTATTGCATGGTGCGAGGATAACATTGTCAAAAATCCAATGCATCCCCATAAATAGTCCCACGGCTATTGCTGCTGTGATGGCAACGATGCGCCAAAGCACACCTCTTAACACTTCGAGGTGTCCCCAAAAACTCATGTCTTGAGATGTGGAGTTGTTTTCGTTGCTCACGATTTATAGAGGTTCCATTAAGGAGTAGGGCGATTAGTCCTGTTTCCCTTTTGGAGTAGCGCTTTCTTCGTCGTCGATTTTATTTAATTCCTCTTTTGCGTCGTTAAGACCTTGTTTGAAACTTTTTACGCCTTTGCCAAGTCCGCGCATTAATTCGGGAATTTTTTTGCCTCCAAAGAGGAGAAGAACTACAATGAGGATGATAATCCATTCCCATCCCGAGGGCATGCCGATAGCAGGAATAATATTGAAAATTGTCATAAATTGAGTCAATTAAGGGTTATAAAACTATTTTTCAGCATGTAAAGTTACAGAAATATGTCGAATATACCACATTTTTGGAGAAAAAAGCGTAACTTTGCACTCCTTTTATAACATATATATTAATTATTGAAAATGAAAGCATTTGTTTTTCCTGGTCAAGGGGCTCAATTTGTAGGTATGGGTAAAGACTTGTACGACAACAACCCCGTAGCTCGTGAAATGTTTGAAAAAGCAAACGAAGTATTAGGTTTTCGTATTACTGACTTGATGTTTGAAGGTACTGACGAAGATCTTCGTCAAACAAAGGTTACTCAACCTGCGATTTTCCTTCATTCAGTGATTTTGGCAAAGACTCTTGGTGAAGAGTTTAAGCCTGAAATGACTGCAGGTCACTCACTTGGTGAATTTTCAGCACTTGTTGCTGCTGGTGCTTTGAACTTCGAAGATGGTCTTCGCCTTGTATCGGCTCGTGCTCAAGCAATGCAAAAGGCTTGCGAACTCAATCCTTCAACAATGGCAGCTGTGCTTGCACTCCCTGATGAAAAGGTTGAAGAAATATGTGCAGGTATCGAAGGCGTTGTTGTGTGTGCTAACTATAACTGCCCAGGTCAGCTCGTAATTTCGGGCGAAGAGGCTGCAATTGATGCTGCGTGTGCGCAACTTCTCGCTGCTGGTGCAAAACGCGCTTTGAAACTCAAAGTGGGTGGTGGTTTCCACTCTCCATGCATGGAACCAGCTCGTGCTGAGTTGGCTCAAGCAATTGAAAATACTACATTTGCTACTCCAGTGTGTCCAGTATATCAAAATGTTGATGCAAAACCTCACACTGACCCCGAAGAAATCAAAGCAAATCTTGTAGCTCAATTAACAGCACCTGTGCGTTGGACTCAATCAGTTCAAAATATGGTGGCTGACGGTGCAACTGAGTTTGTAGAACTCGGACCTGGTAAAGTGCTTCAAGGTCTTGTTGCAAAAATCTCTCGCGAAGTAGCAGTTTCAGGTAAGCAATAATAAAAACAAAATAAAGAAAAATGACACGCAATATGGTGCGTGTCATTCTTCGTTTTAGGTATTTGTCGCGAGTTGAGAGTAAAAGTAGAGATGAGAAAGTTGACTCAGCGACTATAAAAGATGATTCTAAAAAAATAAAGGGAAAAAGATTATGAAATTGTCGGGATCTATTGACTTTCAACCTAAGTTGTTGTCTTCGTTGAAAGGTTATTCTTTATCACGATTCAAAGATGACCTCATTGCAGGTATCGTGGTGGGTATCGTAGCGTTGCCATTGGCAATCGCATTTGGTATCGCATCGGGTGTTACACCTACAATCGGTTTGATTACTGCCATTATTGGTGGTTTTGTAGTATCGGCATTTGGTGGTAACTCGGTGCAAATTGGTGGACCTACAGGAGCCTTTATTGTAATTGTGTATAACATTATTGCCACATTTGGTTTGCAAGGTCTTGCTATTGCAACACTAATGGCTGGGGTGATACTGGTAGTTATGGGTTTATTCCATCTTGGAACAGTCATCAAGTTTATCCCATATCCTATTGTAGTAGGCTTTACAGCGGGTATTGCTTTGACGATATTCTCTACACAAATAAATGATTTCTTGGGACTTGGGTTGTCAAATGTGCCAAGCGAATTTATTCCTAAGTGGGGCGTGTATTTCCAAAATATTGGAAATATTGATTGGACTACGTTAATTGTAGGGTTGATTTCGCTAATGATTATCATCGTGACTCCTAAGATTTCAAAGAAGATGCCAGGCGCATTGACTGCAATTATTGTGGTTACTATTGCAATGTATTTCTTGAAACAATACTGTGGTATCTCAGTTGAAACTATCGGTGACCGCTTTGGCGCAATGTCAAACGAAATTCCCGAACCACACGGTTTTGAATTGTCAATGGCAACAATCAACCAATTAATGCCATCGGCGTTTACAATTGCAGTGTTGTGTGCTATTGAATCATTGCTTTCGGCTACAGTGGCTGATGGTGTGACTGGCTCTCGCACAAATAGCAATACCGAGTTGATAGGACAAGGTTTGGCAAATATTGCAGTGCCATTCTTCGGTGGTATCCCTGTTACAGGTGCTATTGCTCGCACAATGACTAATATCACAAATGGTGGTCGCACTCCTGTAGCAGGTATTATTCACACAATCGTGTTGTTGCTTATCTTCTTATTTTTGATGCCTCTTATTAATTATGTGCCAATGGCGTGTCTTGCTGCGGTATTGCTTGTCGTATCGTATAATATGAGTGGCTGGCGCACAGTTGTGGGTATCTTCAAGTCACCAAAGAGTGATATCTCGGTGCTTTTAGTAACATTCTTCTTGACAGTGATTTTTGACCTCACAATCGCAATCGAAATAGGATTGTTGCTTGCAGTTGTATTGTTCTTGCGCCGTGTAATGGAGAATACTGAAATTAAGGTGTATGGTGACCAACTTGACATTGCTGAAGGTACTGAGTCAAATACTCACGAAATGCTCGATTTGGCAAAGGGTGTTGATGTATATGAGATAGATGGTCCATTCTTCTTTGGTGTGGCAACTAAATTTGACGAATTGATGCGTAGTTCAATGGCAAACAAACCTCTTGTGCGTATAATACGCATGCGTAAAGTACCATTTATCGATTCAACTGGTATTCACAACCTTGAGCTGCTTATTCGTTCATCACAAAACGAAGGAATACATGTAGTTTTGTCGGGTGTAAAAGATAATGTGCGCAAGGATTTACATCATGCAAATATTGATAAGCTTATTGGCGATGACCACATTTGTGATCATATTACCAAAGCTGTGGTGATGGCCAACGCAATAGTTGCAAAAAGTTAGGATTTTAAGATTTTTAGTGTAAAATACTGCACAAATGTTAAAGAACTGAGCAAATTTATACGAATTTTTTGATTTTTTTTGACTAAAGAAAAAATCTTTGAAAAAAAACATAAATTTTATTTGCTAGTTCAGAAATTAGTATTAACTTTGTACCGTTTTTGAAGCAAAAAATATTGTTTTATTATTTAATCAAGAAAAGAAAATGAAAAAGTTAGTCTTATTACTTGCTGTTGTATTCAGCGTATCTTTGTTCTCTTGTGGTGGTGCTGCTACTGAAGCTGCTGCTACTGATTCTGTAGCTGCTGACTCTGTAGTTGCTGATTCTGCTGCTGCTGACACTGTAGTTGCTGACACAACTGTTGCTGATTCTGTAAAATAATCAGTGCTTATAACAGCAAAGGAAAAAATTAGCTGACCCAGGGTCAGCTTTTTTTTATGCCCAAAATTTAGAGAGAAATCTCTGGAGAAATAAAAAATCTATGTCAACGGTATTGAATGAGCTTAGTTGACATAGATTTTGTGCTTTATCTACGATGTAGATTGGTTTTATTCCCCCCTTTGGTGGAATATGCGATTGACAATTTGTGCAATCGCGCCATCGCCAGTTACATTGCAAGCTGTGCCGAAACTATCCATGGCGATGTATAGCGCAATCATTAATGCATTGTCGGCCTCGGTAAATCCGAGAATGGAACTTAATAACCCTAATGATGCCATAATGGCTCCACCAGGCACACCAGGTGCGGCTACGATTGTGATGCCGAGCATGCATATAAAATAAGCAAACATTGAGAAATCATAAGCCAAACCATTTGTAAGCATTAAAGCTAATGCACAAGCCACGATTTTTAATGTGCTACCACTCATGTGAATTGTGGCACAAAGAGGTATCACGAAGCCTGCTACATCTTCATCTACACCATTTTTGATAGTTTGTCGTAGTGTAACAGGTATTGTCGCAGCCGACGATTGGGTGCCAAGTGCAGTGAAATAGGCGGGCATCATTGTGGCAAGTGATTTGAATGGATTTTTCTTGCTAAAAAGTGATGCGATGCCAAATTGTAGAATCAAGATTCCAATATGTAGAGCAAATATCACGGCAATAATTTTAGCAAAAGTGAGAATTATACTGCCCACTTGCCCTGAGATGGTCATATTGAGAAATATGCCGAAAATATAAATAGGGAGAAGAGGTATGATTACTTTAGAGATAACAAGATTGATAATGTCTCTAAAATCATTAATTACATTGCGTAATGCACTTGTTGAAAGTCGGGCGCACCCCAGTCCTAACGTAAATGCCAGCACGAGCGCAGTCATCACGTTCATTATTGCTGGAATTTTAATATTGAAATATGGTGTAAGAGAAGCATCTTCGGCGATTGCTGAACTCACATGTGAGGAGATTAGTGAAGGGAAGAGGCTATCGCTAACGAAGTAAGAACTAAATCCTGCAAAAAGAGTCATGCCATACGCAATCAATACTGTGGCGAATAACATTTTTCCTGCACGTGAACCAATATCAGCAATTGCAGGAGCAACAAAACCTATAATAATAAGAGGTATGACAAACCCGAGCAATTCGCTAAAAATGGCGTTGAAAGTAACAAATATTCGTGCCATAGCATCGGGAAATATAAATCCAGCACCGATACCAAGTATTATGGCTATTAGTATGCGAGTGAGTAGATTGATTTTGGGTAGTTTCATTTCGGAGAATGATTGTTTTTATTAGTTATATGTGACAAAACTAATAAAAAAATAGATTCCCACAAAATCTAAGAAGAAAAAGAGGGAAGAGAGGAAAATAAGTTTGTATAGTTAAAGTCTCTAACGACTTTATTAAACAATCCCATTCACGGTTATAATTGAAACAATTTCTTAGGTGTAAAAACAATGGAGATGTGTCTTTATTTGAATTTCGACACATCTCCGTTTATGTTTGTATAAATTGAATCTATTCTGTGGGTTTAGAATGAGAATGTTGCGCTGGCTACGATGCGATGATTGTCAACAGAATGGGTGTTAACGATTTTGCCATTGGCTTTGTTGAGGTCGCCATACCATGCTGCAGTGTAGTTGTATTCTAAACCAATTCTCCAATGTGGGAGGTTGTAGGTTACTTCGGCTGAGCCACAAACGATTTGGTCAACATCTACGCCTGTACCGATGAGGCTTGACACCTCTTTGGTTGAGCCGAGGTTTTTCATATAACCACCAAATGCGCCTACTTTCCATTTTTTACCCCACACAACATTCACCCATGATGAAGAGTTGTAGGTTGGGGTATATGATTGTTGGCCAGTAATAGGGTCAATGTCGCACACACCATAACCACCGAGCATAGATGTCTGTGTGAGGTTAGAAGCGAGCGTGCTTTTTGCTGCAAAATACCACATTGGGGTAGTGTATTTTGCGTGAACTTCACCCGATACGGTAGTGATGCGTTCATTCACTTTGTAGGTGTTGCTATCGACTGTTGATTGAGTGCGTGGCACAAGTGATGTCATGTCGGCACCTGCACCTACAATGAGGTTGCTGGTTTTATAGTCGGCACCAAAATGGATTTCGGGCACACAACTATTCTTGATATATTTGTTTGATTTTCCGTCAGGTCCATTTGATAAGAATTGTGATTGCCACACTGCCGATGCTGTGAGTTGTAGCCCATTGTGATTGAAGCGGTAACGCACTTGAGGAGCACGGCTAAATGGTTGGAATGGAGCACCTGTGTTGAGGTTAAGCATTTGAGGAGATACCTCGCCAAAGAATGGATGCCATGTTTGACCTGCAAGAACTGATGATTTGCCCCAGTCAAAGTTGAAATAAGCGTGACGGAGTCGAATAAGTGAAAGGGTTGTGCCTGAGCCACGGAAGTCAAACTCAATCTTTGCCGAAGTCTTTGCGCTACCCAATTTAGGACCTTTTACATCAAGCCCAAGACGAGAATAGAGCAAATACATGTTGCTATTATCTTGGTCGTTGAGGTCGTTACCTTCGGCATCTAATTTGATATCCATAGGGTAGCTGTAGAATAGACCGTCAACACTTTCGGCATTGGCGCGAGTGTTATAGAATAAATCGGCACGCACTTGGCCATATAGCTTTAATTCAAAGCCTTTTTTTGATTGTACTTCCTCGGCATTTGCTATGATAGCAAGTGCCAAAAGAGGGAGTAGGAGTAGGTATTTTTTCATAATTAAGTGTTATTAAAATCAAAAAAGGAACTGTTGCATGATATGAAACAGTTCCTTTGATATTATAAAATGTTTATTATCCTCCGATAAAGCCGTTAGAGCCAAGAATGATGAGCATGATGTAGCCAAGCACAAGGCCTATAATACCCATGATGAGACCTACTTTTGCCATATCTTTTTCTTGAATCAAACCTGTTGATTGTGCCATTGCATTGGGTGGAGTTGAGATAGGGAGCACCATACCCAATGATGAAGCGATTGCTACACCAATCAACAATGTTGAAACGCCACCAAGTGGAGCCAATTGAGTAGCCATACTACCACCTGCTACTGCCAAAATTGGCACTAAGAGGTTGGCTGTTGCTGTGTGTGAAATAAAGTTGGCCATTGCATAACAGATGAGACCTGAACCTACGATAACGAGGATTGGTGACCAAGTGTCGAATGGGATTGATGAGATGATGTGTGTGGCTAAGCCGGTTTGATTTAATGCAACACCGAGTGCGAAACCACCAGCAACCATCCAGAGCACACCCCAGCTGATCTCTTCAAGGTCGCGACGAGTAATTACACCAATGATACAGAATACACCCACTGGCAACATTGCTACAACGTTAGAGTTTACACCAGTGTATTTGTCAAATACCCAAAGGAGAACAGTCAATGCAAACACAACATATACTGTAATTGAGCGCCAGTCTTTTTTCGCTTCACCTTTGATGTCGAGATTAATTGTTTTTTGTTTGAATGGGAAAAGTTTCAACAACACTACCCATGAAATAAATACGAGAACTAATGTGAAAGGAATCATGAATGCCATCCATTCACCGAAACCGATGTTCATATTCATGCCATCTGGGTCATTGAGATATTTCAATGCGATTGCATTAGGAGGTGTACCGATAGGAGTACCCATACCACCGATGTTTGCTGCAACAGGGATAGCGAGAGCCAAACCGATTTTACCTTTACCGTCGGCAGGGAGTGCTTTAAGTACAGGTGCCAAGAATGTGAGCATCATCGCTGCTGTTGCTGTGTTGCTCAAGAACATTGAGAATACGGCAGTTACAGTGATGAAACCTAATAATACATATTTAGATTGTGTGCCGAAAGGCTTGAGCATTACTTTTGCGAGTTTAACGTCAAGGCCTGTTTTAGTAGCAGCGATAGCGATGATGAAACCACCAATAAAGAGCATGATGATAGGGTCGGCAAAACAAGCCATCAAAGATTTGTAACTTGTGAGTGTGCCTAATGTTTCAGTAGGAATGCCATCGCGGAAGAACCACAAACTACTGTCGGATGTGGCGAAAAGCAATAATACAACAACAAATGTAGAGGTTGTCCATGCAGGGATTGCATTAAATACCCACATTAATGTTGCAAATGCAAAGATTGCAATAACGCGTTGTTCTACTAAAGTGAGACCGTCAATGCCGAAAGATGTGGTTGGGATAGCCCAAAGAACAATCATTGTGATTGACGCGATGAGGATTTTTGTAAGGCGCGAAGCCAAAAATTCAGTTGACATTAATTTTTGGAGTTTCTTGCGTTGAAGTGACTCCATCAAATGTGCACCAGGAAATCGTTTAAACATAAATATATATTTTTTTAATGAGTTTTTGTCCTGAAATTGTGATAAATCTCTGATTAACACCCTTAAGCGTTGTCGCAACAGTGGGGGTGTGCAAAAACGAGTGCAAAGTTACTGCTTTTTTTTGACTTATACTTATTTTTTTAACATTGATTTGTGATGAAATAGGGTTAAAAATTAAGTTTTATGAAACTTTTGGAGCCATATTAGTGTTTTTGCATCAGTAATGATTTTTTTAGTATAAAAAGTGTGTATTATGGATGCAGTAGTTAATCTATTTCGAGAATATCCCTCATTGGCGATATTTTTGACAATTGGTGTTGGTTTCTGGATAGGGAAACTGAAGTATAAATCTTTTTCACTGGGTACGGTGACATCAGTGTTGTTGGTTGGCGTAGTAGTGGGGCAGATGAATATTCCCATCTCAGGTCCGTTAAAATCGGTGTTCTTCCTTTTGTTTTTGTTTGCAATTGGGTATAGTGTAGGTCCTCAATTCTTTCGTTCGTTGCGTGGCTCGGGGTTGAAGCAAGTGGGTTTTGCTGTTGTACTATGTGTTGTGTGTCTGTTGGTGACATTTGGCATAGCTAAACTATTTGGCTATTCGCCAGGTGAGGCTGCTGGCTTGTTGAGCGGTGCGCAGACAATCTCGGCTGTAATAGGTGTAGGTGGCGATACTATTGCAACACTCGATGCCTCAGCTGCCGATAAGAAGATGTGGACCGATATGATTCCTGTGTGCTATGCTGTAACGTACATCTTTGGTACAATAGGTTCGGCTTATATTCTCGGAAATATTGGACCTCGTTTGCTTGGTGGATTGGATAAAGTGAAGCAACAAACTGCTCAATTAGCAGCTCAACTCAATCAAAGTAGTATTGCAAATGACCCTGCTTATATTGATTCTAATCGTCAAGTGGTATTTCGTGCTTATCGCGCCGAATCATCGTTCTTTGACACTCCACGCAATGTGGCAGAGATTGAGGATTATATCAAGAAGATGAATCGCCGTGTGTTTGTAGAACGATTGCGCGTTGATGGAAAGATTGTTGATGCAGAGTTCTCTACTCGAGTAAAAAAAGGTGATGAAATAGTGTTGAGCGGTCGCAGGGAATATGTGATAGAAGATGAAAGTTGGATTGGAACTGAGGTTGCCGATAATGAATTGTTGTCATTCCCTATTGAGCAAGTGAGGGTGATGTTGACCAAAAAGATGGTTGACGGCATTACTGTAGATGCTCTTCGTGTAAAACCTTTTATGGCGGGCATTATCATCAAGAGTATTACGCGAGGTGGTGTTGAGATCCCAGTATTGGCACAAACCGAATTGTGTGCAGGGGATATAATCACTATCAATGGACTTGCGCGTGAGGTGAATGCCGCTGCTCCTCAAATAGGGTATGTTGATCGTCCAACAAACCAAACCGACCTCGTGTTTGTGGGTTTGGGTATTGTTATCGGTGGAATTATCGGTGCATTAACATTGCATCTTGGTGGAGTGCCAATTAGTCTTAGCACAAGTGGTGGTGCGTTGATTGCCGGATTGGTATTTGGTTGGCTCCGTTCAAAACGTCCTACATTTGGAGGTATTCCTCAACCTGCATTGTGGATTCTAAATAATTTGGGATTGAATATGTTTATCGCCGTAGTGGGTATTACTGCTGGTCCTACATTTATTCAAGGTATAGAAAAAGTGGGATTCATGTTGTTTATTGCAGGTGTGCTTGCTACATCAATACCATTGTTTATAGGGATATGGATGGGCGCCAAAATATTCAAGTTTCACCCTGCGATTAATCTTGGATGTTGTGCTGGTGGTCGCACTACAACGGCTGCTCTTGGAGCAATTCAAGATTCACTTCAAAGTTCAATCCCTGCAATGGGTTATACGGTTACCTACGCTGTGGGTAATACGCTCTTAATACTTTGGGGTGTGGCAATAGTATTGTTAATGAGTTAATTTTTGAATTAAATAATGATTTATTATGGAATGTAAGAAAAACACAGGCTGTAATGGCCAAGACAAACGTGAATTTGAACGCGAACTTGAAAAGATGAGTCCGTTTGAAATAAAAAATCGTCTAATCGCTATGGCGCAAGAAGATGCTCGAAAATCGTCGGCAACATTTTTGAATGCAGGTCGCGGCAATCCCAACTGGGTGGCAACTACTCCTCGAGAAGCATTCTTCCTATTGGGCAAATGGGCATTGGCTGAGTGTCATCGCACAAAAGATGTTGGCGATGGTATCGCAGGCATTCCATCGCGCGAGGGTAGTGGCGAACGATTTAGAACATTTCTTGAAGTGCATCGCAACGCCGATGGCGGACAATTGCTTAATGATGCGTTTGAGTATTTAATTGTTAATCACAATGTTGACCCTAATGATGTGGCGCATGAATGGGCTGAGGCAATTATCGGAGACCAATATCCTACGCCCGATCGCATTCTTCGTTATACCGAACTTTTTGTACGTGACTATCTTGCCAAAGAGATGGGCAATTGTCAATGTGACGATGATTGTGTGTGCAATGATGGCGAAGATTGTGGCTGTGAGTGCAAAAGTAGGGTGTATGACCTATTTGCTGTAGAGGGTGGCACTGCTGCAATGTGTTATGCGTTTGATTCTCTTTTTGAAAATCGATTACTAAAACATGGTGATACGATTGCAATTATGACACCTGTGTTTACTCCATATCTTGAAATTCCTCATCTTGAGCGATTTGGGTTGAATGTATTGAATATCAGTGCTAATAAAATCGAAGAAGATGGATTGCACTATTGGCAGTATCCCGATGAAGAGATTGATAAACTTCGTGACAAGAAGGTAAAACTCCTATGTGTGGTAAACCCAAGTAATCCGCCATCTTATACTTTGTCGCAACACGCATTAGACTGCATTGTTGACGTAGTGAAAAAGGATAATCACGACCTTATGATTATCACCGACGATGTGTATGGCACTTTTGTCCCCGATTTCAAGTCGTTGATGTATCAACTACCACACAATACTATGACTGTTTATTCATTCTCAAAATATTTTGGTGCGACAGGGTGGCGACTTGCTGTGATTGCCCTTAATCAGTTAAATATCTTTGATGCACTCATAGAACATCTATGTGACAAGGACAAAAAAGCGTTGAATACTCGCTACGGCTCGTTGACACTTGAACCAGCAAAGATGAAATTCATCGACCGCATGGTAGCTGATAGCCGCATGGTGGCACTGAATCACACAGCAGGACTCTCTACTCCTCAACAAATGCAAATGTCGCTCTTTGCCGCATATTCGCTTCTTGATAGAGAAAATGTGTATAAAACGCGTATGCAAACGATTATTAATAACCGACTTGATGCGTTGTGGAAAACAACAGGCTTCACTCTCAAACCCGATCCATTGCGTGCTGGTTATTATTCAGAAATAGATATAATGGTGTGGGCTAAGCGCATATATGGCGATGCGTTCTGTGAATATCTCGAAAAGAATTATGAGCCACTCGACTTTGTGTTGCGACTCGCTAACGAAACGGCAGTGGTGTTGTTAAATGGCGATGGTTTTGCAGGACCTGATTGGTCGGTACGTATCTCGCTTGCCAACCTCGATCGCAAATCCTACCTACGCATAGGCACAGCAATACGCTCAATCCTCAATGAATACCACAGCGAATTCCGCGATGGAGGGAAAAAAGAAGAGGAATCTATTGAGGAATAGATAGATATATTTGCTCTAATTAAAATATGCTAATCAATTTGATTAGCATATTTTGTATAATTGATAGATTGAATTTTGTTGGCAATTTGTATTTCTAAACAAATTTGTTTATTTTTGCATCATGAATAATAGATTAGAAATATTAAAAGGGATTCATCCAGGACAATTTTTGCAACGAGAATTTTCGGCGCGTAAAATTAAAAGTGGACAATTTGCCGAGTCAATAGGTGAATATCCACAAACATTAAGCGCAATTGTTCGAGGTCGAAGGTCTATGAATACACCATTATCATTGCGTATAGAACAAGCTCTTGGTCTTGAAGAGGGTTTATTGATGACATTGCAAATCTATTATGATATTGCAAAAGAAAAACGTAAAGAAATGGCAATTAATCATCCTGATTTATCAAAATTTCGCTCAACAATATTTTGGGATACAAAGATTGAAAATATCGATTTTATAAACCATCGTAGTTATGTGATAAATCGAGTATTAGAACGTGGAAATGAAGAAG
Organism: Muribaculaceae bacterium; assembly: GCA_017424575.1. Classification (GTDB taxonomy): domain Bacteria; phylum Bacteroidota; class Bacteroidia; order Bacteroidales; family Muribaculaceae; genus RGIG4079. The sequence continues at coordinate 3,037 of JAFOYQ010000009.1, read as the reverse complement.
AAATATGTGAGATTGTGAAATTTTATGGAAAAGATGTGATTATTACAAGTTTGCGTAATTTATCTAATGCTCAATTTGGCAATAATATAAGGTACAATTTAAAAAAATATCTAAATTATGAAGTCCAATAGATTGTATTTTAATACGGTAAAACCTGTCCTAAAGGATGTATTGGAGCAATTAATGTCAATGGATGAGTTTGATGAGTTCAGATTGGTTGGAGGCACGTCATTGTCGTTACGTTATGGGCATAGAATGTCTGATGATATAGATTTGTTTACCGAAGCACAATATGGTACAATTGATTTTAATGGTTTGCAACAAGTGCTTCGTGCAAATTTCCCATATTGTAATGGCGATTGTGGAGAGGTAGTAGGATTTGGGGCATCATATATGATAGGGAACTCAATAGATAATTGTGTGAAGTTAGACTTATTTTATACCGATCCATTTATAAAACCAATTGAATGTTATGGCAAAATACGTATGGCATCAGTTGAAGATATTATTGCAATGAAATTAGATGTTATCTCTCGTGGAGGTCGTAAAAAAGACTTTTGGGATTTGCATTTCCTTCATAGATACTATGATATCAAAGAGATGCTCGATTTATATGAAGCGCGTTATCCATATGGTGCAACTCGAAAAGAATGTGTAATAGGATTAAATAATTTTGCTGTTGCAGATGGTGACCCTGACCCAGTGTGCTTGCAAAATAAAATGTGGCAACTTATAAAACTTGATTTTGTAGAGTGGATTGAACAACAAAAGAATGAGGTTGAGAAATAGGTAAAAGATTTGATTAATATTCCTCCCCAAAAAAACAGCCTCGCATCTATGGTGATAGCGAGGCTGTTTCAGTTATGAAAAGGTAGATGTTGTTTACTCTTTTGTTTCGTAGAATGGGATGTCCACTAACTTGATTTGGAATTTCAAAGCACTATATGGCTTTATTATCCCCATGTTTTGTGCTCCGTATGCCAAGTTTTGAGGAATGATTACCTCACAACTATCGCCTACACGCATGTTTTCAAGAGCTATAATCCAACCCTGAATGGTTTTGTTGCATTGAGTGCGATAGATGCTATCTCCATACGATGCAGTGAGTGAATAAGATGAATCAAAAGGTTCTTCGTTATAGAGGCATCCTCGGTATTTTACATCTACAGTGCTTGTGTAGAGTGGTGTGAGATTGCCTTCGGTCAATTTGCGATCGTTGTAGTAGTGGATAAGTACACATTGAGTTGTGTCCCATACGGGAGAAACCTCAGTGTAGAATTTATTGCCGTCGGCATCTACACGAACTTTTTGCTCGTTAAACCAACTTTCATTAGTTTTGCGCCATTCGGCATATTCTTCCCACACTCCATCATCCCCAATTTTACAACTGGTGAAAATTGTGATGAAAGTGAGAATTAATAAAAGAGGTAATTTCTTCATATTACTATTGTTGATTAACCCAATTTGCGAAGAAGAGCATTGAGGCTCACATTTTCGTGAATCAACTTGTGGAGGTCGGCGATAGCTACGCGTGATTGATTCATTGAGTCACGTTCACGGAGTGTTACTGTGCCATCTTCAAGAGTTTGGTGGTCAACTGTGATACAGAATGGAGTACCAATAGCATCTTGACGACGATAGCGTTTACCGATTGAGTCTTTTTCTTCGTAGTGAGTTGCGAAGTCAAACTTGAGGCTGTTAACGATTTCGCGAGCTTTTTCGGGAAGACCATCTTTGCGAACCAATGGCATAACTGCACATTTCACAGGTGCCAATGGCGCTGGTAAGTGAAGCACTACGCGAGTGTCGCCACCTTCGAGTTTTTGTTCTTCATAAGAAGAGCAGAGTACAGAAAGGAACATACGGTCAACACCGATAGATGTTTCGATAACGTAAGGCACGTATGATTCGTTCAATTCAGGGTCGAAATATTTGATGTTTTTACCTGAATATTTTTCGTGTTGTGAGAGGTCGAAGTTGGTACGAGAGTGGATACCTTCAACTTCTTTGAATCCAAATGGCATTTCAAACTCGATGTCGGTAGCTGCGTTTGCATAGTGAGCGAGTTTGTCATGGTCGTGGTAGCGATATTTGTGGTCGCCAAGACCAAGAGCCTTGTGCCATTTCAAACGAGTTTCTTTCCATTTTGCAAACCAGTTGAGTTCTTCACCTGGGCGTACGAAGAATTGCATTTCCATTTGTTCAAATTCGCGCATGCGGAATATGAATTGACGAGCCACGATTTCATTACGGAAAGCTTTACCAATTTGTGCTATACCGAAAGGAAGACGCATGCGACCAGTTTTTTGCACGTTGAGGTAGTTTACGAAGATACCTTGTGCAGTTTCAGGACGAAGATATACACCCATTGCACCATCGGCAGTACTACCCATTTCGGTCTTGAACATAAGGTTGAATTGGCGCACTTCAGTCCAGTTCTTTGTTCCTGAAATAGGACAAACGATTTCTTGGTCGATGATGATTTGACGCAATTCTTCAAGATTGTTATCGTTGAGAGCAGCGGCAAAGCGTTCGTGAAGAGCGTTGCGCTTTTCAGCGATTTCTTGAATGCGTGGGTTAGTTTCGCGGAAGAGTGCTTCGTCAAAGTTTTCGCCAAAGCGTTTGCGCGCTTTTGCTACCTCTTTTTCGATTTTGTCGTCCATCTTAGCGAGTTCTTCTTCGATAAGAACGTCGGCACGATAGCGTTTTTTAGAGTCCTTATTGTCGATCAATGGGTCATTGAAAGCGTCAACGTGACCTGAAGCCTTCCAAATTGTTGGGTGCATGAAGATAGCAGAGTCGATGCCCACGATGTTGTCGTTGAGCAATGTCATAGCATCCCACCAATAGCGTTTAATATTGTTTTTGAGTTCAACACCATTTTGACCATAGTCATAAACAGCACCTAAACCATCATAAATTTCACTTGATTGAAAAACAAAACCGTATTCCTTGGCGTGTGAAACGATTTTCTTAAAAACATCTTCTTGTTGAGCCATAATATATTTATAATTATTTTATTAGCAATTTATCCCAC
>JAFOYQ010000089.1 GCA_017424575.1 Muribaculaceae bacterium | reverse complement strand
GGTCCCCAGGAGGCTTACGACATGGTTTACGCCATCAAGGACGCTACCCCCGACCTGCCCATCGACATGCACACCCACTCCACCACCGGTCTGGCTTTCATGACTTATCTGAAGGCTGTCGAGGCTGGCGTGGACATCATCGACACTGCTATTTCTCCCTTCTCCGGCGGTACTTCCCAGCCTGCTACCGAAACTCTGGCTTACGCACTGCGCCAGCTGGGTTACGAGGTTGACCTGAATGACAAGTACACCAAGGACATGGCCGACTACTTCAAGACTGTCCGCGACGACTTCGTTGCTGACACCAACAAAATTACCATCTATGGCAAAAACGGAGAAAAAGTGCCATTTGGATTAAAGTCAAAATCAGAAGTAGCAAAAGATATTATTGATACTATTATCTAAACAATGAAGATTTGTAAATTTTTCATATTAGTTATTGGATTTATCGCATGTTTATTCCCCAATAGGGTGAATGGACAAGAGTTGAATTGCGAGGTAGAGATTAATGCCGACCAAGTTCAAGCAACCAACAAGCAAGTATTTTCTACCCTCAAAGATGCCATTAACGAATATATGAACACCAACAAGTTCTCCAACGCACAATTTAGTGTAAATGAGAAGATTAATTGTCGATTATTCTTTACAATAAAAGAATATAATGACAATACAATGATTGGTGACCTTCAAATTCAATCTTCACGTCCAGTATATAATAGTTCATATACTACAACTCTTATTAACTTCAAAGACACTAAAGTTGAATTCTCATATCAAGAGAATGAACCTTTGATTTTTTCAGAGAACAATATGGAGAGTAATCTCACTGCCATTCTCAATTTTTATGCCTATTTAATTTTAGCGATTGATTTTGATTCATTCTCTCCCAAAGGTGGTGAAGCATTTTATGAACGAGCTCAAAATGTAGTTCAGATGGCACAATCATCGGGAGAAAGTGGATGGAAAGCATTTGAAGATACAAAGAATAGATCGGCAGTACTTTCGGCATACACAGAACCAAATACTTCAATCATAAGAACTCTCATATATGAATACCATAGATTAGGTCTTGACGAAATGGTTCTTAGTCCAGACAAAGGTCGTGCAAAAATTAGCTCTACTCTTGATTATCTCAAGAAAATATATGATGTAGCTCCAATGTCGGTGGGTTTGTCTATGTTCAAAGATGCCAAACTTGATGAATTGGTAAACCTATATACCAAATCATCACAAACTGAGCGTGACAATGCCTACGAAATATTGTCATCGCTCTACCCTACAGAAAATGACCGTTTGAACAAAATTAAAGCTGGCACAAACAAATAATTTTACGCCCACATATGATTGAATCACTGCATATTTCCAACTACGCACTTATTGATAAAATCGATATAGATTTTCATGTCGGATTAAACATCATTACTGGCGAAACAGGTGCAGGTAAATCTATCATACTCGGGGCGCTATCCCTAATCCTCGGAGAAAGAGCTGACACAAAGGTTGTAAGAGACAATCAAAAAAAGTCGGTAATTGAAGCAATATTTTCAGCAAGGGGTTATAAGTCTCTTGAACAATATTGTTCTGAAAATGAGATAGATTGGGATAATGAGCAATGTATCTTGCGCAGAGAAATCACTCCAAATGGGCGTTCTCGTGCATTTGTTAATGACACTCCTGTATCATTAACACAACTACAATTTATCGCTCAGCAACTTGTTGACATTCACTCTCAGCACCAAAATCAACTTCTCTCATCAGCTGATTATCAATTAAATGTAATTGATAACCTTGCTAAAAATGAGAACCTTCTTAAAGAATATTCTTCACGATATTCGGCATTTCGTAATACAGTAAGAAAACTCAAAACAACACGTAATCTCATTGAGCAAAACAATTCAGAAGAGGAGTTTATGAGATTTCAATTGCAGCATCTTGAAAGAATGAATTTGGTAGCAGGAGAGCAATCTGAACTTGAAAAAGAACGTGATATGCTTGCTAATATGACCGATATTAAAATGCGATTGGAATCGGCTTTAGCAGCACTAACTCACGACAATATTAACGCATTATCACTCATTAAAGAAGCTTCTGATAGTTGTTCTCACTTATCAAGTATATTACCTAATATTGAAGAATTAACCTCTCGATTGGAGGCTTCACGCATTGAGATTCAAGACATCACTGAAACACTCTCAGAATATGACAATAATCTCAATGCCAATCCTAATGATTTAGATGCAATTGAGCAACGATTAAGCGAAATATACTCTCTTCAACATCGTCACAATGTTAATAGTGTTGAAGAACTTATCTCTATTCGCGAAGAAATTAAAGAAAAGCTCAATGCGATTGAGAATAGCGAAGATGTATTAAAACAACTTGAAGTTGAGGCAAAACAAGCGCAACGATATGCTCTTGAAATTGCAAAAGAGATTTCAAGTGCTCGAAAAAAAGAAGCTGAGATTTTTGCTAAGATGCTAACAGAACGAGCATTACCACTCGGCATGAAAAACCTACAATGTAAAGTAGATGTCACTAACACAACATCTTTACAACCTAATGGTATTGATAACATTGAATTCTTATTTGCATTCAATAAAAATCAACAATTAATGCCAATAGGTGGAAAAGCATCGGGGGGTGAAATATCTCGATTAATGCTCTCAATAAAATCAATAATCGCCGATAAGATGCAGTTGCCCTCAATTATTTTTGATGAGGTTGACACAGGTGTTTCGGGTGACGTTGCAAGTCGCATGGGCGAAATGATGCATAATATTTCAAAAAACATTCAAGTAATAGCTATCACACACCTTCCTCAAGTAGCAGCAAAAGGAGATTGGCAATACAAAGTATATAAGGAAGATGACGATACAACTACTCAAACTCAAATCAAGCAACTCACAATAGATGAACGTATCAATGAAATTGCGATTATGTTAAGCGGCTCAACCATTGAAGATACTGCAATTGCAAATGCTCGTTCATTATTAAATTTAGATAAATAAACTTACTGATATGGAACGTAACGAATATATTTTTGGTATCCGTGCCGTAATGGAAGCCATTGAAGCAGGAAAAGATATTGACAAAGTTTTTATTAAAAAGGATTTACAAGGCGAACTTGTGGGTGAATTATTTGACTTAATTCACGAATACAAAATTGTAACACAACGAGTGCCCATTGAACGCATAAATAAAATCACACGTAAAAATCACCAAGGGGTTGTCGCTATCTTATCGGCAGTAACATATCACTCGCTTGAAAATCTTGTGCCTCAAATTTATGAAGAAGGAATGCTTCCTTTCGTCGTAGTGCTTGATGGCATTACCGATGTTCGCAACTTTGGTGCAATATCTCGAACTTGCGAATGTGTGGGAGCAAATGCAATTGTCATACCTGAAAAAGGTAGCGTAACTGTCAATGCCGACGCCGTAAAAACATCGGCAGGAGCATTGCACTATCTTCCTGTGTGCCGTGAAAAGAATGTATATTCAGCAGTTAAATTCTTAAAAGACAACGGATATCAAATTGTTGCAGCTTCAGAAAAGGCTAAAATCTCATATACACAAGCCGATTATACCGGGCCTGTTGCAATTGTTATGGGTGCAGAGGATACAGGTATTTCTCCCGAAGTATTACGTTTATGCGATACTATGGTTTCAATACCACAATTTGGCAATATTGGATCGCTAAATGTATCAGTTGCAGCTGGTGTAATGATGTATGAAGTAGTACGTCAACGATTAGCAGCAGATATGAATGTTAAATAACTAAATAAAACATAAATACACATAAATTATGGCAAAAATAGGATCAGTAATGACCCCAGTTGGTCGCAAAGCTCTACTTTTGGGTAGTGGTGAATTAGGTAAAGAAGTTGCAATCGAATTACAACGTTATGGCGTTGAAGTAGTAGCATGCGACAAATATGCAAATGCTCCTGCTATGCAAATCGCACATCGTTGTCATGTATTCAACATGCTTGATGGAGCAAAACTTCGTGAAATAATTGAGTTGGAAAAACCCGATCATATTATTCCCGAGGTTGAAGCTATCGCAACTCCAGTACTAAAAGAACTTGAAGCTGAAGGCTACAATGTTACACCTACTGCCAACGCAGCATGGTTGACTATGAATCGCGAAGGTATCAGACGTCTTGCTGCAGAAGAACTTGGTGTTACTACATCTCCATATCGTTTTGCTTCAGATTATGAAGAATTCAAAAAAGCAGTTGAAGAGATTGGTATTCCTTGTGTTGTTAAACCAATTATGAGTTCTTCTGGTCATGGTCAAAGTGTAATCAAAACAGCTGATGATATTGAAAATTCTTGGAAAATAGCACAAGAAGGTGGTCGCGCAGGTGCGGGTCGTGTTATCGTAGAAGGATTTGTAAAATTTGACTACGAAATCACCCTTCTTACAGTTCGCAGTTGTTCTGGTACTACCTATTGCGCTCCTGTTGGTCACATCCAAATTGATGGTGACTATCGCTATTCTTGGCAACCACAACCTATGACCGACAAAGCTCTTGCATCAGCTCAAGAAATTGCCAAAAAAGTTACTGATGCTCTTGGTGGATACGGCATCTTTGGTGTTGAATTATTCATTAAAGGTGATGAGGTTATTTTCAGCGAAGTATCGCCTCGTCCACACGACACTGGTATGGTTACTATGATATCTCAAGATATGAGCGAATTTGCCCTACATGCTCGTGCGTTGCTCGGGCTCCCTGTTCCTGCGATTCGCTTCTATGGTCCTTCGGCATCTCGTGCTGTCGTTGTAGAAGGAGATACCGATAAAATCGAAATGGACAATCTTGAAGAGGTATTAGCTGAAGAAGGCGTTCAAATGCGTATCTTTGGCAAACCCGAGATAAAAGGTCATCGTCGTATGGCAGTAATCCTTGCTACAGATGAAACTGTTGAAGCTGCTCGCGAAAAAGCTGAACGTGCTTACAACAAACTTAAAGTAAACGTACTTCCACGATAGACAAATAGATTCTTAATTAGAATAAATAACGGGAACCTTTTACTAGGTTCCCGTTATTTATTTTACATTATTTTCTACGGCTATTTCGATATTTTTTGGCCAATTTTGCATGCATATCAGCTTGTTCATCGTCGCCAATTTTTTCATACAAATCGGATAATCGCATGTGAATCGATGGCTCTTTCTCGCCATTTGACAACGCTACTAAATACCAATTTAGAGCCTCATAAAAATCCGCTTGCCCCATATAAATGTTACCCAACTGAAATGGAGCATTAAAGTTCAGTTCGTCAAGTTCAACGACTTTCTTAAAAGCTTTAATAGCCTCTTCGGGTTCAAAATTTTCCATAAGCACTAACCCTTTGCCATACCATGCAGGTACAAAATCTTCACACAATGATATCGCTTTGTTAAAATTGGCAATAGCAGGAGTATAGTCGTTACTTTCTTGCAAACAATCATTACCCATCATTACATATTCTCGTGCCAATTCTCTAAATCGCTGTTTATGGGCTTCGATTGTTTTGTGGCACTCTTCAACCTCTTTTTTAAGGGAAGAAATAACACTCAACTTACGACTTATTAATCGCGGAACTGATGGTCGAGATAATTCGTTACGAGAGTTAATTGCTTCGATAAATTCATCGACAGCTTTGCGATAATTTCCTCTGTCAAACTCTTCTGCAGCCTGCTGATAAGCATCATCGGCCTTAGCCCATTGCATTGCCGAATTTATTAATCGAGGATTATTAAATTCTTGGCTATATTGCACGATTGAGGGGTTTACAAATACGTCTCTATGATTTAGATTGCTCTTTAATACAAGACCATCAAGACTTGTACATCTACTTAATGCTACATACGATTGCCCACTACTAAAAGCTCCTTGTCCAAAATCAACTATTACATTATTAAATGTTAGACCTTGACTTTTGTGAATCGTCAATGCCCATGCCAATTTCAATGGATATTGAGTAAAAGAACCTATCTCTTTCTCTATAACTCTATGAGTTTCCTCGTCATACTCATATACAATATTTCTCCATATCTCAGGCTCCACTTCGTGGCGAGTTCCATTTTCTAATTCAATTTCAATGCGATTTTTTGTCGCTTTATACACCTTGCCTATTGTGCCATTAACCCATCGTTTATCGATATCATTCTTAAGGAAAACCACTTGAGCGCCCACTTTTATTACTAATTCCAACGATGTTGGCAACGACTTTTCGGGAAATTCTCCCTTGATAAGCCCTTCATAAATAATTTCTTTTGATGGCAATTGCTCAAGTTGTTGTTCATTTACCGAGTCAACGATATCTCTACGAGTAGCAAGTTGCATTACCATTTTAGAGTTATTATTGCCAGATGTAGCACCTACTCGAGCATTTAATGTTGCAATATCGTTTGCTGTAGGCTTTCCTACTCTTACTCTATCAAGAAGTGAAATAAAATTAGAATCTTTTTGTCGATATATTTTACGCAATTCAATAGGCACCAACGAAAACTCACGAAAAGCAAGTGCGTTAAAGAAATATGAATTGGGATAATACTTGCGCAACACATCGCGCATATCGGCAGTCACGACTGGCTCCAATTGAAATATATCCCCTACCAATAATAACTGCTTGCCACCAAATGGTTCTCGCATATTATTGGAATATACCCTCAACACTTTATCCATGAAATCTATAATGTCGGCACGCACCATTGATATCTCATCAATAATTATTAAATCAAGTTTTTTGATGAGTTTACATAATGGTTTAGGATATTTTAATCGTTCTCGCAAACGCTTAACAGCAAAATCGGGATCATCGGGCAATAAAGGCTTAAAAGGAATGCGAAAAAAAGAGTGCATTGTTTGTCCTCCGACATTAACTGCAGCAATTCCTGTAGGAGCAAGAACTACATAATTTTTCTTTGTATTAGCACAAATGTATTTTAAAAATGTAGATTTCCCAGTACCGGCTTTTCCTGTCAAGAACACCGAACTGTGTGTGTAACGAATGAGTTTCCACGCATTTTGAAACTCTTCATTTTCAAGGTCAATATTTTCTATGTCTTTCTTCATAATATTTAAGCAAAAAGGATAGTGTAAATTCACTATCCTTTTACGCTATAAAGGTACTAATTTTTTTTTAGAATTTGTATCCAACACTCATTACTAATGAATTATTATTGTCGGTAATTGTTGCTGATGGAGCGTCATATTCATTAAAATTAGAGAATGCTTGGAATTGACTTTCTCTGTTTTTGTAAACATAAGCAGCATCAATATAGAATCCACCAGTGCGGAAACCAAGACCACAAGTTATATATTGAGTGTAGTTATCAAATGTGTATGATGGATTTGTACCTGTAGTATATACATATTCATATCCATTTGCCACATTGTCTTTCACATTTGAGAATTGGTAGTTGTAACCAGCACGAACACTAAAGCTTGGTGTGATGCGATATTCTGCACCAAAACGCAATATGTTTTGACCTTGATAATAATCTTCTATATCACCTGTTACATCTTGATAGGTGTATCCGTTAGGACTTTTCACCACCATATCCTCGTATGCATCATATTCATAGTCAAAGCTCAATATTGCACGACCACCAATTACACTTGCTACACTTGCCATAATTTTCCATGGTGAACGTAATTTTGAATCAAACACGGCTACTTCAGTATAGTCATCACCATAAACATTTGAAGAATAATCAAACTCAGAAATTGCATCATAATCATGACGAAGGTCATAATATGTAGGAGTGTGAACAGCAAAACCAAATCGCAATTCATTGATAGGTTTTACAATTAAACCAGCCTTGAAGTTGTAACCAGTACCAGAAACATGCTTAAAGTTATCAATTGCAATATACGCATCACCATTAATTGTACCAGTTTCATCATAATTTACAATTCGCGCATCAACTAACTCTTCATCGTAAAATGTTTCATTAACATAATCAATATCTGTAATACCTAAACCGATACCCCAATATACCATATCAACAAAGTTACCACCAAAATTGAGCGAAAATTCGTCGATGTAACCACGTTCACGCACTGCAAACATTGCATCACCTGCAGTATAAGGAGAACCGTTAGCATTGTATTTGTATAAACCATTATACATGCTTGAACCACCAATAGGGTTAATCATATATGAATTATATGCTAAGATACTCAACCAATCGGCATTTGAATCCCAATATGGGTTGTAAGGATTACTCTTATCTCCAAATTTCATATCATTTGGATTAATTCCATTTGAGAAATCAGCAATATAATTTGTAATTGAGTTTTGGATATCAGGCATTCCGCCACGATAAAGACGATCAAATGAAGCTGCGCGACTATATGAAATTCCCCAGTTCAACATGGGCATAACATCATTTTTAAGACGAGCATTACCTACATAACCAAAATTTGGGCAATATACCTTTACTTGGTCTTCTTTCAATGAGTAACCATCAGAATTGGTTTTCGTAGCTTGGAAATTGAAATCCAATGTAACACCAATTTCACTGCTACGATACACACCTATACCTGCAGGATTTTGAGTAAGAGTTGATAAATCTCCACCAAGAGCGCCAAAAGCTCCACCCATTGACACAAATCTCGCAGTCCCTTTAAGGTCACCTTGAGTTAATTGATAAGCATCAACTGCACTTTGAGCCAACATTACCGATGGCATAGCGCCTACTATTGCTGCAAATAATATCCTTTTCATAATTATATAATTTTCTATTATTATCAACTTTTATTTATTAACGACGACCACGGCTTCCACCACCTCCGCGACTTGAACCACCAGAGAATCCACTACCACGGCTTGAACCGCCACTTGGACGAGAATAAGAGCTATTGCTACGGCTTGAATTATTGCTGGGTCGTGAGTATGAACTATTATCATTTGAGCTTGAACGAGATGAACTATTGGATACACCACTATTGTTTCTTCCTCTGCGTTGATTGTTATTGCCACTATTCACGCTCTCTCTTTTTGAAGAGTTATTTGGTCTTCCATTATCTACAGCTGAATTTGAACGACGTCCACCTCTACCCTCCGACATGTTGTCAGGACGAGAATTATTTGTTGTGGAGCCTACTGATCTATTACGTCCTCTTGTTGAGCCAAATGAAGAATTAAAATCACCTCTACTATTACGGCTATAACCAGGACGAGAAACATCACTTGGTCTGCTACTTGAGTGATGTGGACGATATGCTCCTGAAGGAGCGTGTCTTACACCACCATAATAGTGATGATAATATGATGGATAATAATGGTGGTGATGAGGTCCATAACATGGATAGTAGTAAGGATAGCTCCATCCCCATGACCAACTCCATGGATTATAATACCAATTTGACCAATATGGATTCCACGCACTATAATAACATGGATAATTCCATGAATACCAAGGATATCCAATACTCCATGATATGCTTGGATATGGATTCCAATAATCATCTACATATACATTGATTATAGGTTGGTTTACACTATACGATTCTATCAATTCTTGATTGCCCGAACCCGATACAACTTCGGGGTTATAAAATCGTTCAATGCGATTAGTATATGTATATCCATCGATATTCAATATCGAGTCATTAGCCGTTGTATCAGCAGCATTACTATAATATGCACCTTGGCGATTATACTCATCTACATCGCGCATTGAATTGCCATAGTTATATACAACTTCATTTTGGTATGATATAGGTTGAGTTACAGTGTTTGTAGTTTCCACCTTTTTCTCTTTTTTCTTCTTAGCTTTAGAAGCATCGTAATATATATCATCTTCAAAATAGTTATCGGCAACTGCTGTTGAACAAACAGCAATTGACATCAACGCGACTAATGTTATCTTCAAAATTCTCATATTGTTATGATTTTTGTAATATATATCAACTTTTGAAAGTTTAGACACTTCTAACTCACAAAAGTTTAAATCAACTACAAAAATATCACAAATTCACCCTAAATCATAATTTTTTATATATAATTATGTGTTTTTACAAAATATTGCTGACAAAGTTAATCTGCCAGCAATACTTTACACTATTTTTTTACCTAATTTGCCAACAATTTCAATTATCATCGGGGCGCATATCATTAGCAACAATCATCAATGAGAACCCCCAATAGATAAATGCCACTGCAGTGAGTACACTCACCATTATTGCATCTTGCAAAAATCCCGATTCAATAAAGAAATAACTAATAATCAACAATAAGACTCCATTTATAAGATTTAACCACCAAAATCTATATCCCCTTGCCATTATAGCTCCTATTATAGCATTTAGTCCCCAGAAGAAAAATACTATAGCAAAGAAATAAGGCAATATTAGTTCAGTCAAAACTACATTTCTCACCAACATAAAGCCCACAAAAATATTCAAGACACCTCCAACAAGCCACCAGCCCCAACCTTTAGGTCGTTTTATGCTTGCCGACACACACAATTGCACTGCCCCAGTCAATATCAACATCCACCCAAACAACATTGACACAACAACATATCCCATAACTGGATACATCCAATAAACAAAGCCTGCAATCACCAACAATACGCCTACAATAAACAAAGCCCACCACCATCGAGTGCGGCCCCAAAAATTAACATAATCAGTTTTCATAAATTTTCATTTTTAGTTACACTTAAGTTTGGTTTTGGCTTTATAACAATCTTTACCTTTATTTTGTTGAAAATTTGATTTTCTCAAACCATATATTCATATCATTTGTTAATCTTACGATTTTATAATTCTCTAAGTTTATAACAAAATGTATATGTGTATGAAAAAGATTATTTTAATAGTTATTGGTTTGCTAATTTGTAGCATCACAGCTAATGCACAACACAAAGCCGACACTCAAATTGATTCATTGCAACGCTCACATCGCATCACGTTTATAGGCGATGGAACAGTTCCACATCAAGACTCGGTGCGAGCAGTTCTTGACCGATTTTACATCGACCAATTTCGCCATTTCCAAGACCCTCGAGCACCCTATTTCTTATTCATGAGCAAAGACAGCAAATTTGCCATGGGTATAGGTGGTGTAGTGAGAATGCGTGGATGGTATGACTGGGGAGGTGTCATTCCCTATAATGGATTTATTCCACAAGCCATTTCTGTGCCACGAAATGATATCGCTCGTAGAAAAATATCTACAACTCCTGCTGGTACAGCTTTATATTTCAGAGTTATTGGGAATAACCACAAATTGGGAGATTATCAACTCTATATCGAAACCAATTTTGACGGATATAACCAAGTGGGAATGAAACTCAAAAAAGCCTATGCTACTGTCAGCGATTGGACTATTGGTTATGCCAACTCTACCTTTGGCGACCCTGCTGCTTTCCCATTGCTCATTGACGCACAAGGACCACAAGCCGAAGTGCAAACTACTGCCGTATTGGTGAGATGGATGCACTCTTTCAATAAAAATTGGACCATGGCTGCATCGGTTGAAACACCCCAATCACAAGTGGGATATGACAATGTTACAACAAGCAAAGTTGACGATTGGGCTCCAAACATTGCAGCTTTTGGTCAATATGCATGGGGAACAAACCAACATCTTCGCCTATCAGGGATAATGCGAATGCTCCCCTATCACAATATGATAAATGGCTCAAATGAGCACAAATTGGGTTGGGGATTACAACTAAGTTCAATAATTCGTCCAACAAATTCTCTAACACTTTACGCCACAGGTAATATTGGTCGTGGTTATGGCAGTCTCACTGGCGACCTCATTATGGGAAATTATGACCTTCTTAATAACCCCAATACACCTGGCGACATGTATGCCCCCACCTCCTATGCTTGGTATGGTGCAATACAATATCATTTTCTTCCCAATCTATATTCTACTGCATCATTCGGACAAGAAAGGTTACTACCTAAGTACAACGTATCGGGCGACACCTACAAATACGGGCTTTATAGCGCACTCAATATTTTTTGGGACATTACACCACGTTTTGAAGTCGCCGCCGAGGTAAACTTTGGTAAGCGCGAAAACTTTAACGGACAAAGCAACTGGGCTCGACGAGCATGTGTCATGGCTCAATTTAGTTTCTAATAATTTCTTTAGTTTATTACAAAACACAACACACCCCGACTCTATTTTAAGAATCGGGGTGTGCACTTATACAACAAACTATTATAATTCAGTTTTCCAAAGACCATGTAGGTTGCAGTATTCATACACTGCTACAGCTTTTTCTTCACCGAGATATACCACTGCTTCGGGTTTATCTTTCAAGTTCACTTGTATGCCACCATTTTCGGTTTCAACATACACAAATGAGATATGATGTTCGGGCAACATTGGGTGATGCACACTACCCACCTCAACCTTTATACTATTATTATCGAGAACAGTTACCACAGGAAGATGTTTTTCGCCACTTGCATCAACAGTATTAGGCACAAGTTCTACCATCTTTTCGCCACAGCACATCACAGGTACACCTGCATCAACAACTTTTACTATTACATTACCGCAATGATTGCATTTGAAAAATTTTGTAGCCATAATTATTATAATTTTTATTGTTAGTTATTCTTTTGTTTTTGATTTACATTGCAAAGATATACACCTTTTCAATATCCTCCAACCGATAATATCTATCTCTCCATAGATTTCGTCTATAATACCAGATATTTAAGACAAAAAGAGAGTTTTTTCTTTATTGTGCTAACGCAGGAATCGCGTGTTACGCACGCAGGTGGTGGTGGGATGCTTCTATTCCGAGGGGTTTGCTTCGCTCAAGCCCCGATTATTAAAATCGCTTCGTTTTCACGTGATCCGCACGCTCTTTGAAATCCCCAAAACATAACTGGTTGATTATATATTTTGGGCTGGTTTTCATTTATTCATAAAAATAGTAGTAACTTTGCATTATGATTTATCCCGATAGTTTTGAGAAGAAGATAGGTTTTGCTGCTGTGCGTGAAATGGTGGCAAATCATTGTACATCATCACTTGGCAAAGAATATTGTCAAGATATGGCGTTCTCAACCGATTTTGACACGGTGAAACGCTTGCTCACATCAACAAGCGAGATGAAAATAATCATCGCAGGTGATGAGACGTTGCCATTGGAAAATATTCACGATGTAAATGCTTTATTGAAAAATATGCGTGTGCCAGGGACTTTTATCCCTGCCCCCGATTTGCTACACATTCGCCAATCACTTGCTACTATTGCTGGGATTTCATCTTTTTTTGCTCATCATCGCAATGAAGATGGCATTAGCCCCTATCCTGTTCTCGACCAACTATCGCTCACGCTTATTGCGTTTCCTTATATTGTATCAACCATTGATCGTGTGGTGGATAGATTTGGGAATGTGAAAGATAATGCGTCGCCCGAACTTGCCGAAATACGCCGTGCATTGTCGGCCATGACTGGGACAATCAATGCTGCTATGCGCCGTGTTATTTCGCGTGCTACAAAAGAGGGATATCTCGAGGGTGATACTACCCCATCAGTGCGCGACGGACGATTGGTGATCCCTGTATCGCCAATGTATAAACGTAAAATCAATGGTATTGTGCATGACGAATCGGCTTCGGGGAAAACTGTTTTCATTGAGCCTGCCGAGATTGTTGAAGCCAACAACCGTGTGCGCGAATTGCAGATGGATGAACGACGTGAGATTACTCGCATTCTCACATCGGTAGCCGACGAAATGCGTCCTCACATAGATGAAATGCTTGTGAGCTATGCCATTCTTGGCGAATTTGACTTTATTCATGCCAAAGCTTTATTTGCTCAAGAGATAGGTGGCGAACTACCATCGTTGAGCGACAATCCCGAGATGGAGTGGTATCATGCATGTCACCCCGTATTATTACAATCGCTTGCTCGCCAAGGGAAAGAGATTGTTCCGCTCGACATAACCCTCACTCCTCAAAATCGATTATTAATCATCTCGGGGCCTAATGCTGGAGGTAAATCGGTATGTCTCAAAACCGTAGGCACTGTCC
Organism: Muribaculaceae bacterium; assembly: GCA_017424575.1. Classification (GTDB taxonomy): domain Bacteria; phylum Bacteroidota; class Bacteroidia; order Bacteroidales; family Muribaculaceae; genus RGIG4079. Next base: position 11,655 of record JAFOYQ010000089.1, on the reverse strand, counting down.
AATATATGACACAATGTGGGTTATTGCCACCATTATATGAAAACTCTCACATAGGTATTTTTGATGATATTTTTATAGATATAGGTGATGACCAATCGCTCGAAGATGATTTGAGTACATATAGTTCGCACCTCAAAAATATGAAACATTTTGTGGCCAAGGGTCGCAAATCGACATTGGTGCTGATTGACGAGTTTGGTGGTGGCACCGAACCTCAGATAGGTGGAGCTATAGCCCAAGCTATACTCAAAGTATTTAACGACAAAGAGATGTGGGGTGTGATTACAACCCACTATCAAAATCTCAAGCACTTTGCCGAAGAGACTCCTGGGCTTATTAATGGGTCGATGCTCTATGACCGACACTTGATGCAACCACAATTCAAACTATCTATAGGCAACCCAGGCAGTTCATTTGCCGTTGAGATTGCCAAAAAGATAGGTTTGCCAAGCGAAATCATTGCCAATGCCGAGGAAATTGTGGGTAGTGATTATATCAATCTAGACAAATATTTGCTCGACATCACTCGCGACAAACGCTATTGGGAAAATAAGCGCACGGCAATACGCCAGAAAGAAAAAAAACTCGAGCATCTGCTTGAACAATATGAAAACGACGCTACACAATTGCGCGAAAAACGTCGTGAAATCATCAGCGAGGCGCGTGATGAGGCTCGTCGCATTCTCGACAACAGTAACGCATCAATCGAGCGCACTATTCATGAAATTAAACAAGCGCAAGCCGAAAAAGAGCGCACTCTTGAGGCTCGTCGCCGTCTTCAAGAGGAGAAAAAACAATTGGCCAAAGAGGGTAACGATAAAGATGAACATCATCTACTAAAAAAAGCCCCTAAAGGTAAAAACAAGCATCAACAAACTCCTAAAAAAGATGCCGAACCGATATCGGTGGGCGACAATGTAAAAATGGAAGGCCAAACTACCGTGGGCACTGTATTGGAAATCAATGGCAAAAATGCTCTTGTGGCATTTGGCATGCTAAAAACCACAGTAAAACTCGACCGATTGAAACGCACCATTGCTCAAGCGCAATCGGGCGCAAAGAAGGCATCATTTGTGAGTGCATCAACTACCGACAAATTGCGTGAACGCCAACTTAATTTCAAACAAGAGATTGATGTGCGTGGCATGCGTGTTGATGAAGCTGTGCAAGCAATTACATATTTTATCGACGATGCTATTCAATTCAATATCAAACAGGTAAGAATACTTCATGGCACTGGCACTGGCGCATTGCGTCAATATATTCGCCAATATCTCGATTCGGTAAACGGAGTGAAATCATATCGCGACGAGCATGTGCAACTCGGTGGTGCGGGCATCACAGTCGTTACGTTAGAATAACGAAGCAATTTGATATATCACAAATCCAGCCAACCATGCTACGGCTGTGTTATAGATTACTGCAAACGCACCATATTTCCAACTCCCAGTTTCTTTCACTATCGCAGTGATTGAGGCTATACATGGACAATATAGTAATATAAATACCATGAAACTGAGTGCTGATGCATTCGTAAAATCGGGTTCACCTGTTAATGGCGACTGAGCACGAAGATGTGCCGATAATGTAGCATCGCTTATCTCCTCTTCACCATAATCGGCATAAAGCACACCAAGCGTTGACACCACAATCTCCTTTGCTGGCAATCCTGCAAGTGCTGCTACCGATGCTCGCCAATGGAATCCGAGTGGTTCAAGAGCAGGATTAATGGCTTTCCCCATCATTTCAAGATATGAGTCGGTTGCAGGATTTATTTTAGCATCATCGTGAACGATTTCTATATTCTGATTAGCTACTTCATTATGCATAGGGAAATAATTCAACGCCCACACAATTATACTTGCAAATAGGATAATTCCACCCATTTTCTTTAGATATTGCTGACCTTTGCTCCACATGTGGCTAAGCGACATTTTGAGTGAAGGCATGCGATATGGGGGTAACTCCATAACAAATGGTGTTTCATCGGCTTTGAAATAGAATTTACGCAACATCTTTGCCGTTAACACGGCTACCAATATTCCTAAGAAATACATTGAAAAGAATGCGACAGCAGCATATTCACGGAAGAATGTTGATACAAATAGCACATATATAGGCAAACGTGCCGAACACGACATAAACGGATTGATTAATATAGTAATAATGCGACTGCTACGGCTCTCTATTGCTCGCGATGCTATAATAGCTGGCACATTACATCCAAAGCCCATTACTAATGGGATGAACGACTTGCCATGCAATCCTATGCGATGCATCAACTTATCCATAATAAACGCAGCACGTGCCATATATCCCGAATCCTCCATAAAGGAGATAAAGAAAAAGAGTATCAATATATTAGGCAAGAACACGATAACACCACCTACCCCACCAATTACACCATCGACTATCAAATCCTTTAATGGACCTGCAGGCAAAATGCCATCAACTATCGACGAAATCCAACTAACCCCCAACTCAATCCAATGCATAGGATAAGAACCCACCTCAAATGTTGCCCAAAAGATAGCAAACATTATGAGCAAAAAGATAGGGAATCCAAATAAGCGATTGGTTACAAAGGCATCGATAATGCGAGTATTGCGTGTTACATCTTTCTCATTCTCGGTCATCGTTTCAGCCAACGCTCCTGCGATAAATCCATACTTTTGGTTGGCAATAAGCGATGCAACATCCTCTTGGCGCAACAATTCTATGCGCTTTAACTCTCGGTTACGCAGCGAGATAAGTTTATTATATTCGGGTATCTCTTTAAGCATATTTTCCACTTCGCTATCTCGTTCAAGCAATTTAATCGCAAGATAGCGTGGTGAGAAATGTTGTCCCACATGGCGGTCTTTCTTCAACTCATCTTTGAGCAGATTTACACTCATTTCAATATCACTACCAAGGCTCACATGGATATGGCGCACTGTCGCATTACGACCTTCATATACCTCTATTGCTTTCTCAAAAAGTTGGTCGATGCCTACGCCAGTTTTCGACACCGTGGGAACGATAGGCACACCTATCATTTTGCCAAGCATAGCATAATCGAGTTCACTTCCCGAGCGTTTGAGTTCGTCATACATATTCAAAGAAATAACCATGCTTCGGTCCATGTCAATCAACTCAGTCGTGAGATATAGATTTCGCTCAAGGTTTGACGCATCAACTACATTTATAACAACATCGGGGATTTCATCTTTGAGGTAGCGACGCACATAAAGTTCTTCGGGAGTGTATGCTGAAAGTGAATAAGTTCCTGGAAGGTCAACGATATTAAACTTATACCCACCATACTCAAATTGACCTTTTTTGGCATCAACAGTCACACCACTATAGTTTCCCACATGCTCATGTGTACCAGCTGCAATATTAAACAACGAAGTCTTTCCGCAATTAGGATTTCCTATCAATGCCACATTAATTGTGTGACGCAAACCACGATATACAGCTGAATATTCGTCAGTATCATCTACCACATCGAGGTGAGTAATGTCGGCAACCTTGTCGGCATCAGCAATGGGGATAACCTCTACAAGGTGTGCTTCGCTCAAACGCAACGACACCTCATAGCCCATCAACGTATATTTCACCGGGTCATTGAGTGGAGCACTCATAAGAGCTGAGATTTTGCGACCTTTCACAAAACCCATCTCAATCACACGCTTACGAAAAGCACCGTGCCCAAGAATCTTCACGATTATACCCGATTCCCCTGGCTTTAATTCCGACAATCTCATTGTTCAATAATTTTGAGACTGCAAATATCCGAAAAAAATCGCTAATTAAGAAGAAAAACACTCCTTTTATTTAGAATCAATCTAAATTATTTTATCAACCAAGCTTATTATTTACTAAAACCATTAAGGTCAACAACGATATTCAAATCTCAAAAGGAAAGCATTATTGAGTAGTATTTACATTATGTAGCATCAGATTTACCTTTATTTTTATCTTTTTTGCAGAAGATTTCTATAAGCAATTAAAAAATTATGCATTATGAATCACGCATAATAAATTATTTTGTATCTTTGTAATTTAATACATTAGTACGTTAATTTTTAGATTAAAATCATTTATATAAAATGCCAAGTATATCTCAACGTGGACAGATAATGCCCGCATCACCTATTCGCAAACTCGTACCTTTGTCAAATGCTGCAAAGGAACGTGGTGTGAAAGTATATCACTTAAATATTGGTCAGCCCGACCTCCCCTCTCCTCTAGAGGGATTGGAAGCGTTGAAGCATATTGATCGTACGACACTTGAGTATAGTCCTTCGGAAGGGTTGCTTTCGCTCCGCGAAAAATTGGCTGCCTACTACAAGCGATTCAATATTGATGTAGATGTAGATGATATTATTGTGACTACTGGCGGTAGTGAGGCTGTGTTGTTTGCATTCATGGCTTGTCTTGACCCTGGTGACGAAATCATCGTTCCAGAGCCAGCTTACGCTAACTACATGGCATTTGCTATTTCGGCTGGAGCAAAAATTGTAACTGTACCATCAAGCATTGACGAAGGATTTGCTTTGCCCCCAGTTGAGAAATTTGAAGCATTGATTACTCCTCGCACAAAGGGTATATTGATTTGTAACCCCAATAATCCTACTGGTTATCTCTACACTCAAAAAGAGATGAACCAAATTCGCGACATCGTAAAGAAATATGATTTATTCCTTTTCTCAGATGAAGTTTATCGCGAATTTTGCTACACAGGTGCTCCATATATCTCGGCGTTCCACCTTCCTGGCATTGAGGAGCAAGTAGTATTGATTGACTCTGTATCAAAACGATATAGCGAATGTGGCATTCGCATCGGTGCTATCATCACTAAGCACCAAGAATTGAAGAAAAATGTGATGAAATTCTGCCAAGCACGTTTGAGTCCACCTTTATTAGGACAAATTGTGGCAGAAGCTTCAATCGATGCTAGCGCAGACTATATGTTGATGACATATAACGAATATGTAGAGCGTCGTAAATATCTCATCGATGGATTGAACAAAATTCCTGGATGCTACTCCCCTATCCCTATGGGCGCATTCTATACTGTGGTATCTCTCCCTATTGATGATGCCGACAAGTTTTGCGAATGGTGTCTTCGCGACTTTGAATACGAAGGACAAACAGTATTCATGGCTCCAGCATCGGGCTTCTACACAAGTGAAGGTGTAGGTCGCAATGAGGTGCGCGTGGCATACGTCCTCAAAAAAGAGGACCTCGCAAAAGCCCTCAAGGTGCTTGCTGAGGCATTGAAAGCATATCCTGGAAGAACGATATAATGAATATTTCGCTCTTTTTAGCCCGTAGATTACAACTCAAAGGGACAAAACGCGACACATCGTCATCGAGTACGGTCATTGCTGTTGTGGGGATTGCCATTGCAATCATCGTAATGGTATTGACAATTACAGTTGTATTAGGATTTAAGCATCAAATTCGTGAAAAAATCATGGGATTTGATGCACAAGTCACTATTAACCCACAATTTAATTATCATACCGGAGAAGCTGAGCATACCCTCTCTATAACTCCAGAATTAGAATCGCTCATTGACTCAATATTGAATGACCAAGGGTGCTCGGCATCGGTAGCATTGTCAATTAAGCAACCTGGCATTATGAAAACCGATAACAATTTTGCCGGATTAATGTTCAAGGGCGTGAACGATAAGAGCGATGTTTCATTTATTAAGAAAAACCTCATTGCTGGAGAATTTCCGACCTATGATAGCGATAGTTGCAAGAATAAAATTGTAATTTCGTCAATTACAGCCAACTCACTTTGTATTAATTTAGGGGATAAAATTAATACCTATTTTTTCTGCAACGACCAAATACGCACTCGCAAGTTTGAAATTGCCGGTATATACAATAGCAACTTTGGAGAATATGATAAACTCGTCGCCTTCGCTTCAATGCCTACCCTACAGCGCATTGCAATGGTTGATTCAGTAAGTGGTACATCTATTGAAATCTCCCAACTTGATTTTGAAGACATTGATCCATGTGCTAATGCGATTCAAAGTGCAATAAACCAATCGGTTTATACTCAACAATTAAGCCATCTCTACCGAGTGAATACAGTATTTAATTCAGGAGCAATATATTTCAATTGGCTTGATTTACTCGACACAAATGTGGTAGTAATATTAATATTAATGGGATGCGTTGCAGGCATCACTCTTGTTTCGTGCCTATTTATTATCATTCTTGAACGTGTAAAAACTATTGGTTTATTGAAAGCCATAGGTGCAACAAATCGTCAAATTAGATTGGTGTTCGTATATATGGCACTACGATTAGTGTTGCGTGGTTTGCTTATAGGAAACGCCATATCACTCACCGCAGTTATTTTGCAAGACAAATTCCGAATAATACCACTCGATCCCGAAGCATATTATTTGAGTTTCGTTCCTATAGAGATTAATTGGTTACACATATTATTGTTGAACATAGGTGTCATACTCGTTTCATTCTTGCTTTTACTCGGGCCATCGCATTTGGTTTCAAAAATTAGTCCGTCGCAAACTATGAGATATGAATAAGTGGTATTAAGAATCTATAAATTGTGACCTTTTTGGCACATTATTTGTTGTAAATGTAATATAATCATTAACATTCATTAATTGACACCTCTCAAATAGCGTTTTTTAATTACTTTTGTACAGAATTTTCAAAAAATATATTCAATGACAGAAAATATTGACATTACACAATTAATAATTGAAGGTATTCAAGATCGTAAAGGTAAAGGCATATCTATTGTAGACCTAAGCCATATTGAATCGGCAGCAACCGAGCGGTTCATCATCTGCGAAGGTTCATCTACTATGCAAGTGAGTGCTATTGCCGATAGTATTCGCGAATATCTTCTTGAACACGCTCGAATCAAACCTTATAACTATGATGGATATCAAAACTCACAATGGATTGTCATTGACTATGGCAACACATTGGTGCATGTATTCATTCCAGAATTTCGCGACCTTTACAACCTTGAAGAGTTGTGGAGCGATGCTAAAATCACACAAATACCCGATTTAGATTAATATTATACAAACACACTATAGATATTATGTCAAAGATTAATCCAACAAATAAACCGATGAAGAAAGTTACATTCAAATTCAATATCTTTTGGATGTATGCCATTATCGTAGCCTTTTTGGCTGGAATGTATTTCCTTAACAACAATTCAAATACACTCAGCAAAGAGGTGTCGCTTGACGAATTCAACAAATACGTTGCCGTTGACCAAGGTATAAGTAATATTGTCATAAACGATGACAATACTGCCGAAGGTACCCTCACCGACTCATTGGCTACTATGATTTTCGGCAAAAATTACACAGACAATAAAGCAAATGGTGTAAAAGCAATAGTTTATACCAATTGCAACCAACAATCAATGACCGACCAAGTTCAAAATTGGTCAAAAGATGGCACATATAAAGGCAGTTACAATGTAGAACAAGAGAGTGACCTTTCAAAAATCCTTTGGTCAATCGGTCCACTCGTTCTTCTAATTGCCTTCTGGATATTTATGATGCGTCGCATGAGCGGCGGTGGTGCTGGCGGTTCGGGCATATTTAACGTCGGCAAATCTAAAGCGCAAATCTTCGATAAAGAAGGTGGCGTAAAAGTTAACTTTAGCGATGTAGCAGGACTTGCAGAAGCTAAAACAGAAATTGAAGAGATTGTAGAATTCCTCCGCAATCCTAAACGCTATACCGAACTCGGTGGTAAAATTCCCAAGGGAGCGCTTCTTGTAGGCCCTCCAGGAACAGGTAAAACTCTTCTTGCTAAAGCTGTTGCAGGCGAAGCAAATGTGCCATTCTTCTACATGTCGGGATCGGACTTTACCGAAATGTTTGTGGGTGTAGGTGCTTCACGCGTGCGCGACTTGTTCCGCCAAGCAAAAGAAAAATCTCCATGTATTGTGTTTATCGACGAGATTGATACTGTGGGGCGTGCTCGCGGCAAAAGCCCCAATATGGGTGGCAATGATGAACGCGAAAATACGCTCAATCAATTACTCACCGAAATGGATGGATTTGGCACAAATAGTGGTGTCATAATTTTAGCTGCAACCAACCGTGCCGACATTCTTGACAAAGCATTGTTGCGCGCAGGTCGCTTTGACCGTCAAATATATGTTGAGCTACCCGACCTTAACGACCGCGTAGCTATATTCAACGTACACTTGCGCAAAATCAAAATCGCTGCCGATGTTGACGTTGATTTACTTGCACGACAAACACCAGGATTTTCGGGTGCTGACATCGCAAATGTATGTAATGAAGCTGCTCTTATCGCAGCACGTCACAACAAGAAAGAGGTTGAACGTCAAGATTTCATCAACGCAGTTGATCGCATTATCGGAGGTCTTGAAAAACGCAATAAAATTACAACCGATGAGGAAAAACGAGCTATTGCTGTTCACGAAGCAGGTCACGCTACTGTGTCATGGCATCTTCAATATGCAAACCCACTCATTAAGGTTACAATTGTGCCTCGTGGTAAGGCGCTTGGTGCTGCTTGGTACTTACCCGAAGAGCGTCAAATCACCCCTTCGCAAGCAATTCTTGACGACATTTGTTCGCTCCTCGCTGGTCGTGCTGCAGAAGAATTATTCCTCGGACATATCTCAACTGGCGCAGCCAATGACCTTGAACGAGTAACCAAACAAGCCTATGCTATGGTTGTTTATTATGGCATGAGCGATAAACTTCCGAATATTAGTTACTATGACTCTACTGGTCAAGAATATGGTTTTAACAAACCATTTAGCGACGATAGAGCAAAAATGATTGACGAAGAGGTGTCGCGTATCATCAGCGAACAATATGAACGCGCAAAATCTATCCTCAAGCAATATGCCGAAGGTCATGAACAACTTGCCAATATTCTCATTACTCGAGAGGTTATCTTCACCGAAGATGTAGAAAACATCTTTGGCAAACGTCAATGGGCATCACGCACCGACGAAATCCTCGCTGCAAAATCGGCTGATGCTAAAGAAGCAGAGATGAAAGAAATCGCTGAAAATGCCGAAGTCGCGCAGGAACGAAACACAAAAGCCGAAGAATTGCAAAATTCTGAAGATGAAGAAAAATCGTATCCAGCAAATATGCCTCCATTACCCCAAGAATAATCATTAGTAATTACTATATATCGAACAGCTATGCAACATTTATTCGCATAGCTGTTCAACTGCTAAAACAGTACGACCGAATCACAATGAATAGAATAAGCAAAACATTAATAATGTTTATATTTTTTGCATTTTCCTCTACCGCAATATCGGCTGAGGAGGTTTGTGATTCTGTCCCTACTGATAGCATAAACATTGAAGATAATGATAGCCTAATTTTCTATCCTCTACCTAAGATTGAGACAGATTACTCAGTTGCTCCAAATTTCAATGCAACCGAAATCCCTCTTGATTCTATTCCTTTGTTTAGGAAGGCTCCAAAATGGTTGAGAGACTATCTAAACTCACTTCTTAACGGCAATGTTGACAAGACGTTTGAAAAGCCTGTTGACCTTGGGTTTGCAATCGTTCCATCATATTCTAAAGAGAGTAGTTTTGGTCTATCTGGAGCCATGACAGGAAGCTATAGAGTTAATAAAACTGATTCAACATTGCAACCATCAAATTTTTCAGCATCATTATCAGCTTCATTGTTGGGTAGTTTTGACTTCACTGCAAAAGGTAACCATATATTTTCAGACCACCGTTCGCGCTTAACATATAAAGCCGAACTATATAGTAAGCATCTCGATTTTTGGGGCGTAACTGCAGAAGCTACACGAAAAAATAGAAAATCACCGTCGGAATATACTCGCCGTCAAGCCGACCTCACTGCCGAATACAAATATCGATTAAATAGCCGATTCTATATTGGAGCCAATGCACGGGCGAATTACACAGCCGCTAAAAAAGTTGGGAATATTGAATACTTAAATAACGAACGTGACAATTATTTTGTAACAGGATTAGGATTGTCTCTTGAATTTGATTCACGCAATGACCTTGTTACTCCTTCAAAAGGTGTATATCTTGCCTACAAACCAATGATATTCCCCAATTTTATGGGTAACGCACTTTCAACCTTTTATAGTCACAACATCATTGCCGACGGATATTTCAAAATGTGGAAAGGTTCGGTTTTAGCTATTGACATTTATGCTAAGCTAAATAGCAGTAATACTCCTTGGACCATGCGCGAAATGGTTGCCGGTGACTGGAATAGAATGCGAGGCTACTACATGGGATCTACAATTGATAATAACCAAATTTCTACCCAAATTGAATTACGTCAACATATCTGGCACAGATTTGGACTTGTTGTGTGGGGAGGTGGAGCATCTTTCTTCTCTAATTTTGACCAGTTAAAGCGACAAAAAATCAATGATATACTATATAACTATGGTATAGGTCTTAGATTTGAGTTTAAGCATAATACAAACATACGTCTTGACTGGGGCTTCGGAAAAGACACTAATGCCGTAATCGTCACCATTGGCGAAGCATTTTAATAAAAAACTCGCAAGCATTACTGCTCACGAGTTTTCTTTTTTATCTTATTATTTTATTTCATTCAAAATTTGGTTAGCAGCATCTTTGGTATCTACCTTATTTATTATATGCGTAATTATACCCTCTTCATCGGCAACAAATGTAGTACGAACCGTTCCCATATATGCTCTACCACACATTTTCTTTTCTTGCCACACTCCAAAAGTCTGATTTAGCACCAAATCTACATCAGAAATTAAAGTGAAAGGCAAAGAATATTTATCACTAAATTTGCGATGTGATGCTACTGAATCCTTACTCACTCCAATGATTTCATATCCAGCTTTTCGCAATTCAGAGTAACCCGATGCAAAACTACAAGCTTCGGCTGTACACCCAGGTGTATTATCTTTAGGATAAAAATATATCACCAATTTTTTACCGTTAAATTGAGATGCAGTCACTTCATTACCATTTGCATCAACACCTAATATTTCAGGTATTTTATCTCCAATTTTAAGTCCCATAAAGTTCTTTATTATTTTGTTTATTGCAAATATAACAATCTTATTTGATTAGACATTTATTCTTTTGGTTAAAAATAAATAATCGGCATATCAACAACCAAATACGCTTACACTTTATTATTTTTGGGAACTATAACTTTGTTGGCACAAAGATAAGATTTTTTTCAACGTAATATCCTAAATACCAGTGCAAAAGTTTGGTTATTTGGGATATTTTTTGTATCTTTGCATATATAAACCAAGAGATTGCTATGAGATACACACCAAATTTCAACCGATTCAATTCCCTATTTGACCTTGTTTCATATTTCTGCACTGAAGAAAAGTGTGAGAAATTCATCACTGCTAATCGTTGGGGTGATGATGTTGTTTGTCCTTATTGTGGATACCACCACTGCTACACTCGCACTGATGGCAGATTTAAGTGTCGTAGTTGCAATTCAAACTTTTCTTGTAAGGTTGGTACTATCTTTGATAACACCAAGATTTCTTTGAGAAAGTGGTTTATGGCAATGTATCTTATTTCTTGTCATAAGAAAGGTATTTCAAGTGTACAACTTGCTATTGACATTGATGTTTCACAAAAGACTGC
>JAFOYQ010000088.1 GCA_017424575.1 Muribaculaceae bacterium | reverse complement strand
TATCAACACTATATCATCATTGACAGTGAATGGCGGTAATTTGCGTTGTGTGGCAACAGGGAATGATGCTATCGACTCTAACGGTTCTATGGCACTCAAAGGTGGTTTGATTTTAGCAAGTGGTACTCGTGAACCTGAAGAGGGTGTTGACGTGGATAATGCAAGTCAATTGCAAATCACAGGAGGTACAGTAATTAACCAAAAAGGTAATATGTTGAACCTTACTACAACACAATGCAAGGTGCCAACAATCAAATATTCATCATCTATTAGTGCTGGAACATTGATTACTGTAACTACTTCAAGTGGTCAACATATTATGTCGTTCAAATCACCTCAAGCCATGAGTCAAGGTTGCTATATTACTTTGCCCGAATTTACATCGGGTAGCTCATATAAACTCTATACAGGAGGTTCGGTGAGCGGAGGCAATGTCTTTAATGAAGTGACAAAAGGAGGAACATTCTCTGGTGGTACGCAAGTAAAATCTTTTACGATTTCATCAAATTTGACATCTTTGTAATAAATATTATTAAATAAAGATAAGGAGGAGATTACGGCAAATTATAGCATAATCTCCTCTAATTTTTTATATAAAAGTAGATGTTTAACAACTTTTTATGTAAATACGTTTGTTATTAATGTATAAGTTTATAAATTTACAATCTCATTTATAAATCTAACATGAAAATAACCGACGAAGATATACGATTTATGAATATGGCTGCCGAACTTGCTGAAGAGAATGTGGCAAATGGCGGTGGTCCGTTTGGAGCAGTAATAGTGCGCAATGGCGATGTAATTGCTACTGGAGTGAATAGAGTAACAGCAAGTAATGATCCTACGGCACATGCTGAAGTAAATGCTATTCGTCAAGCATGTAGCAAAGAGCAAACGTTTAACCTATCGGGTTGCGTTGTTTATACTTCATGTGAACCATGCCCGATGTGTTTGAGCGCATTGTATTGGGCTGGTGTAAGTCGCATTTATTATGGGAATACCCAAGAAGATGCTGATGCTATCAATTTTAGTGATAGATTTATATATCAAGAATTGGATAAACCCAAGTCGGAGCGAATGATTCCATGTATCAAGATGGATAATTGTCGTACGATTAAAGCTTTTGAAATGTGGAAAACAAAAGAGGATAAAATAGAGTATTAATAATAAAAAATAAAAGATGATGAAAAAAGTGATTTTTGCAGTAATGGCAATGGCTATATTGGTGTCAACTACAATGATGGCAAGCGTAGAAATATCAAAAAGAGAGAAGGTATCGCCAGTAGATGAAATATGGATGGATATGGCTGTAACTGTAGCAAAAGTTAATGTCGAAGAGGGTGGTATTCCTTGTGGTGCGGTTGTAGTGCTTAATGGACGTTTGCAAAGTTCAGGTCAAGCAACAGAAAAAGCTACTTCAATAGAAACCTCTATAGCAATGGCTAAGATGAAAACATTGAAAAATGCAAAAATTTATGCTGTAAATGAACCAACGATAGACGCCTATAATGCGGCTTGCAAAGCAAAAGTCGATGCTATATATTTTGTAAATACTAAAGAAAAAGTGATTGCGGCGGGTGTGCAACCAGCAGAGGCTTATGATGAAAGTAAAATCGACACAACATTAAAGGCTATCCCAGTAATCCAAATGAATTATGAAGATGCATCAGCGTTGTTGAAATAAAAAGAAATAGAATTAATATATAATTAGGAGTTAAGCAATTCGCCTTGTTTGACTCCTAATTTTTTTATTGAGTTGTTTAATAGGTTTGTAAATTCATAATTTTTCAAACCCCAACGAGGTGAAATAAGTAAATCATCGGGCGATTGTGATACAAATCGTTCGATTGCAATTGATGGAGATGTGTGTTGTATTACTTTACAGCAAAGAGAAATATATTCATCAATAGTGTAGTGTTGCACATTGTATAATCCTTCTTCAACATCTTTGGTCATGCGTGTGCCACGCACAAGTTGTAATTGATGTAGTTTTATAGTATCGAGAGGGAGTTGTGATACTCGTTTGATAGTAGATAGAATCATACCTTCATCTTCACCAGGTAGCCCAAGAATAAGGTGTAATCCACAAGGGATACCAGCCTTTACAGTGCGAAGTGTGGCATCAACAGTATCTTCCCACGAATGGCAACGATTAATAAAATCAAGAGTTGTGTTGTGAGAAGTTTCTGCCCCATATTCAATCATAACCCATTTTCTCTTATTTAGTTCGGCAAGTTGGTCAAGAAGTTCTTGAGGCATGCAGTCGGGTCGAGTGCCTATAATGATACCATCAACTTTGTCAACAGCAAGGGCTTCATGATACATTGCCATTACTCGGTCGATATCTCCATGTGTATTTGTGTATGCTTGGAAATATGCGAGATAGCGCATGTCTGGATATTTTTTGCCAAAGAATTGTTTACCCTCTTCAAGTTGTTTAGTGATTGATTGGGTAGGGGTGCAATAAGCAGGATTAAATGTTTGATTATTGCAGTATGTGCAACCTCCTCTACCTTTTGAACCATCGCGATTAGGGCAAGTAAATCCTGCATTGATTGCTATCTTTTGCATTTTACAATCAAAGTGCTCCCTGAGGAATTGAGAGAAATCGCGATATCCTATAGCCATATTAGCGATTATTATAAATGTATAGTTTTATTCAATAAATAAGCATCTAATATAACCATTGCAGCCATTGCTTCAACAATGGGTACTGCTCGAGGCAATACACATGGATCGTGGCGACCTTTTGCTTTTAAGATTGTAGATTTTCCATCTTTGTCAATGGTTTCTATTTCTTTGAGTATAGTAGCAACTGGTTTGAATGCTACGCGAAAATAGATATCTTCACCATTAGATATTCCACCCTGTATTCCCCCCGAATGATTGCTTGTTGTGCTTATTTTGCCATCGTTGTTGATGAAATTATCTATTAATTCACTTCCACGATTGCCTACACCCGCAAATCCCATTCCATATTCAAATCCTTTTGCTGCATTAATGCTCAACATTGCTTCGCCCAATTTAGCATGAAGTTTCCCAAATGTAGGTTCTCCGAGTCCAATAGGGCAGTTCTTAATTACGCCCGTAATTACGCCACCTATTGTGTCACCATCGTTTTTTACCTCGGAAATGAGATTGTGCATCTTTTTTGCTACTTCAGCATCGGGACATCTCACATCATTTGTTTCGATTAAAGAGCAATCATATTTTTTGTAGTCATTATCGAGTGCAATATTGCCAACCTGAGAGGTATAAGCATAGATTTGAATGCCGATTTGCTCCAATGCTTGGCGAGCAATTGCTCCAGCCACTACGCGTGAAATTGTTTCGCGTGCCGATGAGCGACCACCTCCACGATAATCACGAATGCCATATTTTGAAGTATATGTAAAATCGGCATGCGATGGACGGAAGGTATTGCGAATATTCTCGTAATCAGATGAATGCTGATTGGTATTTTCAACGATAAAACCTATGGGGCAACCAGTAGTTTTCCCTTCAAATATTCCCGAAAGAATTTTCACTTGGTCCTTTTCATCGCGCGGTGTTACGATAGATGATTGCCCTGGACGACGACGGTTGAGCTCATATTGAACTTTGTCGAGATTAATTTCAATGCCGGCAGGCATTCCGTCAATTACTCCACCAATAGCCATGCCATGAGATTCGCCAAAGGTTGTAACTCTAAAAATTTTGCCAATTGTATTCATCGTTGTTGTCGTTTTCTTCTATTGATTGAGTTAGGTCGGTAACTGCCGCTTTTACATAAGAAATGAGGTCTTGAGGATTGATTTTAAGTTGTAATCCGCGCACCCCAGCACTTACAAATATTACCTCAAAGTCGAGAGCCGATTGATGAAAGAATGTGGGGAATGGCTTTTTCATTCCAATAGGGGAGCAACCTCCACGAATGTAGCCAGTCAATGGCAACAATTCTTTCATAGGAATCATTTCGGCTTTCTTTGCGCCTGCAGCCTTTGCCGCCTTTTTGAGGTCAACTTCGGTATTGCCTGGAACTACACATACAAAGTGCCCACTACGGTCGCCATGTAACACAAGAGTTTTGAATACCTGATTGATATCCTCACCCAATTCCTCGGCCACATGGTCGGCTGCAAGATTGTTTTCATCTACGGTGTAGGGAACTAACTCATAAGGAATCTTTGCCTTATCAAGCAATCGTGCCACATTTGTTTTTTGTATTCCAGCCATTGTAAAATATTATTTACTGCAAAAGTAGTAAAAATATGGATTTTTAGATAGAATTAAAACAAAAATAAGTTCACATTGTGAGCAAAAAAAACTGCGTCCAATGATGAACGCAGTTTGTATATTAGATTCTTAATTTTATTAGTCGCCCATTGTATATAGGAGCTCTTCGTTGGAAGATGTGCGTTCCATACGCTCTTTTATAAATTCCATTGCTTCAATAGAGTTGTGGTCGGCAAGGAATCGGCGAAGAATCCACATGCGATTGCGCATTTCGGGATGAATGAGTAGATCATCGCGACGAGTGCTTGATGACATGATGTCAACAGCAGGGAAGATACGTTTATTAGACAACTTGCGATCAAGTTGAAGTTCCATGTTTCCAGTACCCTTGAATTCTTCAAAGATAACTTCGTCCATCTTAGAACTTGTTTCTGTCAATGCTGTTGCGATAATTGTAAGTGAACCACCACCTTCTATATTACGAGCCGCACCAAAGAAGCGTTTAGGTTTTTGCAATGCATTTGCATCAACACCACCCGAAAGAATTTTACCCGATGCAGGTGAAACTGTATTGTAAGCACGAGCAAGACGAGTAATAGAGTCGAGTAAAATTACTACGTCATGACCACACTCAACCATGCGTTTCGCTTTTTCAAGCACGATGCTTGCGATTTTTACATGACGTTCAGCTGGTTCGTCAAATGTAGATGCAATCACTTCGGCATTAACGCTACGGCTCATGTCGGTAACTTCTTCGGGGCGTTCGTCAATGAGGAGAATCATAATATATGTCTCGGGGTGATTCTCTGCAATAGCGTTGGCAATATCTTTCAATAAGATTGTTTTACCAGTTTTGGGAGGCGCAACAATAAGACCACGTTGACCTTTGCCTATAGGGGAGAACATGTCAACAACGCGAGTTGAAAGGTTGCATGAGTTGCGACCACTGGTAAGATCAAATTTCTCATCGGGGAATAGTGGCGTTAAGTGTTCAAATGCTACACGGTCACGAATATAATCGGGGGTGCGACCATTCACACTTGTTACGCTACTCATTGGGAAATATTTTTCACCTTCGCGAGGTGGACGAATGAAACATTCTACAACGTCGCCAGTCTTCAATCCATGATTTTTGATTTGTGATTGTGTTACATACACATCATCGGGTGAAGAAAGATAGTTGTAATCGCTTGAACGAAGGAATCCATATCCATCGGGCATAACTTCAAGCACACCATTAGCAACGAGGAATCCGTCAAAATTATATTGAGGCTCGGCAGGTTGTTGATATTGTTGCTTGTTATTATTGTTATTGCGATTTTTTTGTTTCTTGTTTTGTTTGCTATTATTGTTGTGTTGTTGCTGTTGTTGAGGTTTCTCTTGTTGCTCGCGACCTGGTTCACCAATTACGATAGGTGCTTTAGCTGCTGCAATAGCCGCTGCTGCTGCCGCTTCCTCTTTTTCACGTTGACTGCGAGGGACAAATCTACGACCTTCGCTACGAGGGAAGAATGAACCAAACGAAGAGTTTTCTTTAGGACGGAAATCCATGCGAGGTTTTCCCTCTGCGTTCACCTCACTTTCACCTTGTTGATTGGGGGTTTCTTGAGATGGAGCTGACGCTTCAGAAGCATTTGAATCTAACTCAACAGCTTGAGGAGTTTCTTCTTTTGCTAATGGAGGGAGCATTGTCATCATATCCATTTCATCAATAGACTCTGATGTGAGCTGTCCTTCTTTTGGTTCTTGAGAGACTACTTCACTTTCGTTTGTATCCTCTTTTTTATTAGTCTTTTTAGTTTTTCGAGCAGGTTTAGCCTTTGGCTCTTCAACTGGTTTAGTCTCCTCAACAACGATAGTTGACTCTTGAGGAGTGTTATTTTCGACTAACTCTATTTTAGAAGAATCTTCTTTAAGTTCTACCTTTTTCTTTGTTTTTGATTCTTTCTTATTTTCGCTTGATTTTTTCTCTTTCTTTACAGGAGCATCTTTTGTTGCACGGCGTTTTTTTTCGGCTGTAGCTGTGGCCATAGTAATGGCTTGCTCGTCGAGAATGCGATAGATTAAATCATCTTTTTTTGTTGGGTCAATTTTTTTGAGTCCCATAGATTCCGCAATCGTTTTGAGCTCTTGTTCGCTCATTGCGTTAAGGTCGGAAATATTATACATATTTAATATAGAAGATTATAAGAAGTATAATCGATTATACATATTGTGGGAATGCACACAAAGTGCTCCACGTATTAGTGTTCTGTGATTAATGTTATTTGTGGGATAAAATTGTTTTGCGATAAGATGCTTATGAGTACTTAGCATCTCAAAACAATCTCTATTGCTGAATTATGATGCAAAGATACCTTGCATTTACTTAAAAAACAAATTTTGAGTAAAAAAGTTGAGGTATAAATGATGAAATATTGAGTTCTAAGATATATCTGCTTTGATTACAAGAATCTTTTGAGTAGCTTTTGTTACTGCAAAATGTCGTGATGCGCGTAGTCCGACTGCCCATATTATTATACCATCTCTTTCAAGAATCCATATATTATTTTTCTCTATGAGTGATAATTTGGCATTACTAAATATGTCGCTGAGTTTTTTTGTGCCATTAAGTCCAAAGGGAGCCATGTGGTCACCTTCTCGCCAGTGTCGCAAAATAAATCGTGGATTCTCTTCAAGAATTTTTGCGTCAAAGTATGCTATGTTTGTGGATTTTGATGGAGCAAACTCTTTGGGATTTATAAATGACACGTCTAAATTTATAGGAGTAGTTACAGCTTGCGATAAATCTATTTTATATTCATCATTAGTGCGATTGAAAGAATTAATTTCAGATAACTCAATGTTTTCGCGATTAATTGTAATTACAAATTTAGATGAATAAAAAATGAGTCCACTTCTACCTACACAGTTTATGATATCCTCTATTTGGTTAGAATTGAATCCATAAGGAGCGAGAATTTCATGTAACAACGCTTTAGGAGCAGGGTACTCAGCAATTAATTTGCTAAGTAGAATTGTATTGCCAATTTTATACTGCTTTTGTGCTTGAGCAATGGCATATTGATATATTTCTCTATTATCTTTTAAGTAGCCAAGCGACTTTGCTATCATGCTATCGGCATTGGGGAATGATTGGAGGAAGGTGGGAATAACTTCGTTTCGTAATTTGTTTCGTTTGAAATCATTCTCTAAGTTTGTGCTATCTACAACATATTCAATCTCCTGTTCATGAAGATATTCTTCAATATCTTTACGAGAAATATCGAGCATTGGACGCACTATATATCCATTTTTCCACTTCATTGCTGCTGCCCCCATAATACCACTACCACGCATGAGATTTAGAAACATTGTTTCGATATCATCATCGCGATGGTGTGCAACAGCAATTGCCTGAGCCTTATGTTTTTGTCTTATGTTTTCAAACCATTCGTACCGTAATTCTCTGCAAGCCATTTCAGTTGAAACATGATGTTCTTTAGTATATGCGTCAACATTAAAGTGAGTAAATTCGCCTACGATTCCGAGTCGTTTAATGACATTGCTTACATGTTTTTCGTCACGATTTGATTCCTCTCCACGTAAATGGAAGTTACAGTGAGCTGCGATGCAATTATATCCTAATGAATATAGAATATATAGCAATGCAATCGAGTCGGCTCCTCCACTAATAGCCACTACGATAGGCTTCTCGATATCAAGAAGGTGATGATGTTGAATATTTTTAGATACTATTTGTTCAAGTTGGAGCATTCCTTGAAAACGAAATATGATGTGTTGTTGATATTTATATTAAAAAATCAAAGCGTCAATAAATATCCATATCATATATAGGCACAACAACACTTTAATCAATGTGCCAACAAGGAATCCTACAAGAGAACCTGTGCCAGCAACAAAAGCGTCATGCCAACCTTTACCTGAGATTTTCTCACCGATAAATGCACCTAAAAATGGACCAACGATGAGTCCCCATGGCAAGAAGAATAGACCGATTATTGTGCCTATAAAACTGCCTGTCGAACCCCATTTGCCTGCACCGAGATATTTGCTTCCAAGCATAGGTATTACATAATCTAATATAGTTACAACGATAACTAATGCAAGTAATACAAGTAGTGTTGTGAGGCTATAGTCATATTCCTCTGAAAAATGCAAAAAGAGTATCCCTAAATAAGAGATAGGTGGACCAGGTAAAACAGGGATTACGCAACCTGCCAAACCAGTCAATAAACAAACTACTGCGAGTGTAATAAGAAATATAGTCATATCTTTTTTTTACAAAGTTACATATAATTCGTTGAATTGAGAAATTTGGGGCAAAATAATTGGCAGACAGGGGTTTTGTTAAATTCTGATTTTTGGAGGAATGCCAGCAAAAACCAACGTAAT
>JAFOYQ010000087.1 GCA_017424575.1 Muribaculaceae bacterium | reverse complement strand
CTTGGCAACCTACATTCCCTATTTTGCAAAAGGGAAAAAACTCTACGAAAATACTTATCTACTCGTAGATATTGACAAAGGTTTTGACAAATGCCAACTCGTAGCCCACTCCGAATTACCTACCAAACATGGCATAATGCCTGTTGACATATCTTGCAATGGGGTTGACAATCGCCTTGACACCTATGTTAACTGGAAAATCAATCGCAAAGAGCGTTTTGAAGGCGCACTCGACCTCTCCACCCTATTCTCTCGCAACGAGGACAACTCTCTCGCTGTCAACCTCGACATCAATCCAAGCCAATTGGTGTTTAATGACAGTGTGTGGACCATCAACCAAGCACACATCGAGTATGCCGACAAGAACATAACTGTAGAAAACTTTGACGCACGCCATGCCGATCAATTCATTACACTCTCGGGCAAAGCTTCACCTTCGCCCACAGACAGTCTATGCCTCAACCTCCGAAATGTAAGTCTCGACTACATATTCCAAACACTACAAATCAACCATGTAAACATTGGTGGCGATGCTACTGGCATTTTCTACGCTCGCAATCTATTTAGCAAGCAACCTATAGCCTATACCCCTCTACTCAAAGTAAAAGGAATCAGCTACAACGGAGCCGTATTTGGCGACGCCGACCTTGTGGCTCATTGGGACAACGACCTCGGCGCTGTGCACATCGATGCTGAAATATTCCAACCAGGCGTCAAAGACTCTTACATCAATTGCGAGATATATCCCATCAAAGAGGCTCTCGACTTACGATTTGATGTAACCAAAATTGATGCATCATTCTTAGAACCATTCGTATCGACATTTGCATCAAATGTAAGTGGCAAAGCATCAGGCAAAGCTCGTCTATTTGGACCATTCAAAGACATCAACTTAGAGGGCGATGTATTTGCCGAAGCCCTCAAACTTCACATTGATTACACCAATGTAACCTACTCCACTACCGATTCAGTGCATTTCCGCCCAGGATTAATTAAAATGAGCGACATTACACTCTACGACCCCTCGGGCAATACTGCTACACTCAACGGCGAGTTACGTCACGATTATTTCAGAGAGGCCGAATTTGAGTTCAATATCACAAATACAAAAAATTTCCTCTGCTATGACGTAAAAGAGTCGCCTACCGACACATGGTTTGGACACATCAATGGTAACGGATTTGCTCGCATAGAAGGTAAACCTGGAGTAGTGAATATCAGCGTTGAAATGAAAAGCGCTCCTAAATCAACTTTCACATTTGTCATTTCTGACACTCAAAATGCCTACGACTATAACTTCCTCACTTTCCGCGACAAGAATAGCATAGGAAAAGAGAAAACAATTACACCTATAGGCGATATACCTATTGAGGTTACACGCTTCAAAGAACAAATGAAGAAAGTTAAAGAAGAAAGTTCATCGGAGTTCAATCTCGACATTATCGTAGATGTAACCCCCGATGCACAAATCACTTTAGTGATGGACCCTGTAGGTGGCGATAAAATCAAAGGCGTTGGCAATGGTCAACTCAAACTACACTATGGGTCGGCCAATGAAGATGTGAAGATGTATGGTACCTACGAAATCGACAAAGGTAGCTATAACTTCACACTACAAGACATTATCATCAAAGATTTTAAGATACGCGATAACAGTAAGATATCATTTGATGGCGACCCTATGGCAGCCAAGTTAGACATATCAGCCGTGTACCCTGTTAAAGCCAATCTCAGCGACCTCGACCAGTCATTTCTTGAAGATAAAAGCATTAACAACACCAATGTGCCTATCGATGTTGTATTTGACATTCGTGGTATAATGACACAACCCGACATTAACTACAAACTCGAATTTCCTTCATTTGCCAACTCCAAAGGCGACATCGAAAGCAAGGTAAATAGTATTGTCAGTACAGAAGAGATGATGAAGCGTCAATGCTTATATCTTCTCGCTCTCAACCGATTCTATACTCCAGAATATATGACCACCACTAGCGGGAACGAATTATTCTCGGTGGCATCATCTACAATATCATCTCAATTAAGTAGTATGCTCGGACAGTTGAGCGAAAACTGGACTATCTCACCTAATCTCCGAAGTGACCTCGGCGACTTCTCCGACGTAGAGGTGGATGTAGCTTTATCAAGCACCCTACTCAACAATCGATTACGTCTTAACGGGAACTTCGGGTATCGCGATAAATCTCTCAACACCAACCAATTTATTGGCGATTTTGACCTTGAGTACCTCCTCAACCCTCGTGGTTCATGGCGATTAAAAGCCTACAACCGTTTTAATGACCAAAACTACTATATCAAAACTGCTACCACAACCCAAGGCGTAGGTATTATGTATCGTCAAGATTTTGACAACATGTTTAACTTCCTCAAACGTAGTAAAAAAGAGGAACGCAACACAAAAACAACAAAAGAAAACCTTATAGAAATTCCCGCCGATACTATTCCCACCGATAGCATCAAAAATAATAACTCAAAATCTATTCAAGTAGAATAAGACTAATCGATTGAATAAACGACGGGGCAAACAATTGCCTCAATCACTTTAAGCCACTACCCCAATATGCTCGATGTGTTATATAGTAACTCTCGCGTATGGCACTGCATCGTAATGACAATAGTCACCAGCGAGGTATTTGTAATATCCAGCGATTGCTACCATGGCAGCATTGTCGGTTGTAAATGCGCGCTCAGGGATAAAGGCTTTTAATCCACGACTTTCACAGTAATCGGCAATAGCCTGGCGCACACCCGAATTAGCCGACACACCACCACCTATGGCCACTGTTTTCACGCCAGTGAGGTCAACTGCTTTTTTGAGTTTATCAAGAAGTATTTCAATGATAGTACGTTGGAGTGATGCAGCAAGGTCAGCTTTATTATTTTCAATAAAGTCGGGATCAAGTTTCTTCGCATCACGCAATGTGTATAAGAAAGATGTTTTAAGTCCACTAAAACTATAGTTAAGACCAGGAATATGAGGTTTAGAAAACTTAAATCGAGTAGCATCGCCTTCTGCCGCAAGGCGGTCAATATGAGGACCTCCAGGGTAAGGCAACCCCATTACTTTAGCACATTTATCAAATGCCTCACCTGCTGCGTCGTCGATAGTTTGGCCAAGCACCTCCATATCGTTATAATCCTTAACAAGAATGATTTGAGAATTACCTCCCGATATAAGCAAGCAGATAAAAGGATATTCGGGAACAACATCTTCGGGAGCACGGCGAATGAAATGTGACAACACATGACCATGAAGGTGGTTTACATCAACGATAGGTATGCGCAATCCAAGCGAAAGACCTTTGGCAAAAGATGTGCCTACGAGCAATGAGCCAAGCAAACCAGGTCCACGTGTAAAAGCAATAGCACTGAGATCACTCTTTTCGATGCCAGCACGCTTGATTGCAGTATCAACCACTGGCACGATATTTTGCTGATGAGCGCGCGATGCCAATTCGGGCACCACTCCGCCATATTCCTCATGTACACTCTGACTTGCAATGACATTTGAGAGCAAAATGCCGTCTTTAATGATTGCTGCGCTTGTGTCGTCGCACGATGATTCAATACCTAATATAATAGTGCTCATATTCTATTTTTATTGTCAATGTTGTGATTTTATGGTGCAAAGTTACGCAAAAGAAATGAAAGGTAATAAAAAATATAATAGTTGTAGATTTTTTATTTACTTTTGTAATGCAAAATACAATACTACGGATATGAATCAAGAATTTTATAAGATAGCAGCCGCTGTGCCCAAGATTAGTGTTGCCAATTGTGATTATAATGCTGATAGCATTATAGAATTATGTAACAAATTGAGCGCTACCGAGGTGCAGATGGTGATATTCCCTCAGTTGACCACCACTGGCGTGACTTGTGGTGATTTATTCCGTTCCGAGATGCTTGTCAAGGCTGCTCAAGAGGCTTTATTGCGCATTGTTGAAGCTTCGCGAGCGTGGGATATGTCGCTCATTGTCGGTTCAGTTGTAGCTTATAACAATCACACCTACGATTGTGGCGTAGCTATCTCTCGTGGCGAAATTATTGCCGTAGTACCTGGAAATATCAACAGCAAAGATTCATGTTTTGCGTCAGGTGATAGCGTAGATGCAATCATAAAAATAGGCGACCGACGAGTGCGAATGTTGAGCAATCAGATGTTGCCCGTAGAAGATGTTAAGGTGGCTATCGTGATTGGCGACGACGAGATTAGTCAGGCATTGAAATATCAAGCCAAAGGCCAAGTGGTAGCACATTTGGGCGCTCGCAAGGCATCTATGGGCACTCGCCAAGGATTTATTGAAGGAATTAAGGCTCGTTCGTTGGAATTGTTTACTACATATATATATGTGGGATCAGGATATGGTGAATCTACTACCGACAATGTATATGATGGTTGTGCCGTAGTAGCACAAAATGGCGAACTTATCGCACAAAATGAGCAATGGCAAAGCGAATCTCAATCGATTGTTGCCGAAGTGGGCTGCGCTACACCCCATTTTATGAATGTAACACGCCAAAATAATACATTTGCAAAAGAACCAATTGTTGCTAATCCATTCCTCCCCGACGAATCGCTCGCCGATACATATTGCAACGACGCCGTGAATATTCAAGTATTGGCATTAATGCGTCGCTTGGAAGTTACATGGTGTAAAAATCTTGTAATAGGTATTTCGGGAGGTCTTGATTCTACACTTGCTTTATTGATTGCCGTAAAAACTTTTGATCGCATGGGTCTT
>JAFOYQ010000008.1 GCA_017424575.1 Muribaculaceae bacterium | reverse complement strand
GCAGGGTCAACAACTTTGTCGAGGTGACTTTCTTCTTTGAGAAGATATTGTTGGTTGCGAGCGATACGTTCTGAGAACTCATCGGGAGTTTTGTAAGATTTGTCAAATGGAGTAACTGTGATTGAGTCAACACCAGCAAGAGCAGCCGACATAGCTTCAGTTTGGCTACGGAGCAAGTTAACGTGAGCGTCAAATACAGTTTGGTTAAATTCCGAAGTAACGGCGTGAGCCATCATTTTGCAAGAGCATTTGCATGCAGGTTTGAATTGCTCAACGATTTGAGCCCAAAGCATGCGAGCAGCACGGAATTTAGCAAGTTCCATGAAATAGTTAGATGAGATACCCATGTTGAATTTGATGCGTTTTGCAACAGAGTCAACATCAACACCTGCTTCGGTGAGCATAGCGAGCCATTCAGCACCCCATGCAAGAGCATAACCTAATTCTTGGAAGATATAAGCACCGGCGTTGTTAAACATTACAGAGTCAACAGCAAGCACTCGCAAGCCTTTCACATCTTTAACCACGTCGAGCAATTCAACAGCCATCTTAGCGATGTCGCCAGGGAATTCAACGCCATGTTTCAACGCTTTGCGGAATGGGTTGAAGTCGATAGAACCTTTGAACGATTCTTCAGCGCCAGCAGCTTTCACTACATCAACGAGAGCTTTAGCTACTTCAGCAGCCGACTTAGGACAGCAGTTGAGGTTGATTTCAACTTTAGCGAGGTCGATCCCAGCAACGAGAGTTGCAACATCGCCAGCTTCTTTCACTTTGAAACCAAGAGAAGTAACACCTTTGGTCAATACATCGAGCGCTTTTTTGTTAGCGTCGGCAGCATTGTCGGCGATGATTTCTTGGCGAGTGAGCCAGTCGTTTTCAGTGCGAGTACCACGCACATAAGGATATTCTCCAGGAAGAGAATCAGTAGTTTTGAGATCGGCAATGTCTTCAGCACGGTACATAGGCTGAACATTGAAACCTTCGTTTGTTCGCCACACCAATTTCTTGTCAAAAGGAGCGCCCTTAAGGTCGGCTTCTACTTTTGCTTTCCATTCTTCGGTAGAAATCGGTGGAAATTGGTCAAACAATTTTTCTTTGTTTTCTGCCATAATTTAGGGTTTATAAAATTATTGTTTTAGAAAGTTTAATCTTAATCACGCAAATTTACAAAAACTTTGTGCATATCCCAATAAAAAACGCATAAAATAAAGAAAAATTTCAATAATAGTAGATAAAGAGGAAAAAAAGAGAGAAATAGAGTACAACATGAAAAGGAAAAATCAAAACGGAAAGAGGAAAAAAGTTGAGAACCTTTAGCTCAACGAGATTTATTCGAGTTGCATTAAAAGAAATGGTAAAAAGTAACCAGAAAAGTAACCAGAAAAGTAACCAGAAAATTTTATCAGAAATTCGCCAAAATCCATCAGTTTCAATTCGCGAGTTGCAAGAACTTATTGGATTATCGGAGAGTGGAGTCAAAAAGGTGTTGCGCCAACTTCGAAATGATGGTATAATTGTGCGAGTTGGAGGAGCCAAAGGTGGTCATTGGGAAATCATAGACAAGGCGTAGATTTATTTTTGCATATGCGACATAAACAAAGGCTATCGAATTGCGTTTCGGTAGCCTTTGGTATCTAATGATATGTGGACACGGCACGCCGTGTCCCTATTGTTTATCTCTATTCGTTCAACTTAAATATTGTGCCTTCGATGAGTGAGGTGTAAACGTTGCCTGTTGTAGGGTCGAGGTCGATGCCGTTGGTTTCGGATTTTCCGATGGTGAATGTTTTGATGACTTGTTGAGTTTTGGGGTCAACAGCAACAACCAATCCACGGCGAGAACCTGCATATACGATACCATCTTTCTCGGCAACGATACATGGTGCGTGTTCGTAGCCAAGTTTCATATCTACTACCCATAATTTGTTAAACTCAGCCACAGTGGCATCAACGGCTACCAATTCGCCGTCCATAGTCTTTGCATACACTCGTGTGCCATCTTCGCTTCGGCCAAGGCTTTCGCGATATTTGTGGTCTTTATTGCGCCATATTGTTTTGCCTGTTTGGCGATCGATAGCAGTCATATAACGGTCGGGTGCAACGATATAGATGCGGTCGCGAGTTACCACGGGAACAACATTGCCTGGCCCGAGTTGGTTGCGTGATGAACCATTGTTCCATTTCCATTTGAGTTGGCCTGTTTTGGCATCAAGACAATATAAATATGTGTCCCAAGCGCCAAAAATAACCTCTCCATTATCTACCACAGGAGCTGCTTGACAATAGTTGTTGAGCGAATCGTATCGCCAAACGAGTTTGCGACTTTTTACATCCCATTTTTCAAATTTATTGTAACCACCTATATAAAGCGCATTGTCAACACACACTCCGTCGGCCACATAAGCACCTTCAGAGGCATCGCGTTGCACGATTTCTCCATTTTTAGGATTTACCCACAACAACTCTTTTGCCGCCGAGGGGATTACAACATATTTCCCTGCAACAACAGGACGTGCAAATAGTGATGCGCCTGTAGCGATGCTCCACAATTCCTTGCCCGACTTTTTGTTAATTGCTTTGGCATAGCCGAGCGAATTGCCAAAGTATATATTTTTCTTGTCAAAACCTAATCGAGTGAAAATAGATGCGCTATCGGTGTAAAGAGGTTGTTGGTTAGCAAACGATTCAACATCGCCATCAATAGAGGGGTATGAAACTGCAAAACCATCAACATACACAGGCTCTTTGCCTAATTGCTTATTGTGGAATTTTACCGAGTCGGCATCAATATCCATAATTGTGTAGCCATAATTTCCTTTCTTCATATCGAGCGAGCGCACCATCATACAGTTGATGTTGCCAAAGTTTTCGCTCACATATTTATGATATTTATGATAGTGTCCGTTGACATGTGCGATTACCGGATATTTGCGTAGCACTCTAATGTAATCGTCGTAATTGTCGAGGTCTTTCATGAGAGGGTAGTGGTTGAATGATATCACACGTTTCCCTTCGGAGCAATGCGCAGCAAGAGTTTTGTCAAGCCAGTGGAGGTCTTCTTGTTTAATGTGACCGTCGCCCATCTTCATGTAAGGACCACAAGCAATACCCACAATCACATAATTGTCGACTTCTGTAACAAATCGGTCGTTGCCCCAAAGGTCAAAAGTTGTTTTTGTAGCACTTTGCGACCATGTTGTTTCGTGGTTGCCAGGGAGCACATACGTAGGTTTGTTTATCTTGTCGAGAATTGACTTTACATTAGAGAGTTCGGTGTCGCTACCCTCATTTGTTAGATCGCCATTGATTATCACTAAATCGGCATCCAACTTATTAACTTCATCAACTGCAATACGCAGATTTTTTTCGCAATCATTGCCAGGAAGGGCATGAAGGTCGGCAAACACAATGATGCGAGTGGCGCTAACTGAAAATACAGCCAACAATAGGGCAAGACTGACGAGTAACGATTTTATTTTCATGATTTTGAGTGGTTGTAGATAACTATTTAATAAAATTGATTGTCAAAGATAATGAAATAAAATCATATTTCATTAATTTTGTAGTCTTGAATAATTGCTATGAGAAGAATTGACCGCGAAACAGTACAAAAAATTTTAGACACAGCCGACATTGTCGATGTAGTAAGTGACTTTGTGAGTCTTAAACGCAGAGGCGCTAACTATATAGGATTGTGTCCGTTTCACAACGAACGCACGCCATCTTTTTCGGTATCAAAATCAAAAGGGATATGCAAATGTTTTAGTTGTGGCAAAGGTGGTAGTCCGGTCAACTTCTTAATGGAACTTGAGCAGATGTCGTATCATGATGCTCTCCGTTATCTCGCTAAAAAATATCACATTGAGATTAAGGAGCATGAGATGACCGACGCAGAACGTGAGGCTGTCACTGAGCGCGAAAGTATGCTCGCAGTAAGCGAATTTGCATTACAACACTTCGAACACAACCTTAATAACACCGACGATGGGCGTGACATAGGGTTGAGTTATTTTCACGAGCGAGGCATCAATGACGCTGCAATAAAAAAATTCCGTCTTGGCTATTCTTTAGAAAAACGTGACGACCTTGCATCAACAGCAAAGGCCAAAGGTTATAATGAAAAATACCTTGTTGATTCGGGCTTGTGTATCCAAAACGAGCAGGGCAAAATCTACGACCGCTTCAAGGGTAGGGTGATGTATCCTATATTGAGCGTTAGTGGTAAAGTGTTAGGCTTTGGAGGTCGCACATTGCGCAAGGATAAAGAGGTGGCAAAATATGTCAACTCCCCCGAGTCGGTTATCTATCGCAAAAGCTATGAACTTTACGGCCTTTATCAAGCCAAACAAGCAATTGTGAAAAAAGATAAATGTATCCTCGTAGAGGGGTATATGGACGTTATATCAATGTCGCAATCGGGCATTGAAAACGTAGTGGCATCGTCTGGTACATCTCTCACTGAGGGACAAATACGCCTTATTCACCGATTTACCGAAAACGTAACTGTTATCTACGACAGCGACCCAGCAGGTATAAAAGCCTCTTTGCGAGGTATTGATATGCTATTGGCTGAGGGTATGAACATAAAAGTTGTGTTGTTGCCCGAAGGCGATGACCCCGACTCATTTGCGCAAAATCACTCTACCAGTGAAATAGAGGATTATCTCGCGGCTCATGAACAAGATTTTATCGCATTTAAGACCGCCATATTATTAAAAGATGCCGAAAATGACCCTCACCAACGCTCGAATGCAATTAAAGATATCGTACGTTCAATATCGGTAATCCCCGATGAGATTGTGCGTTCAGAGTATATAAAGGAGTGTAGTCGCCGATTAAGAGCCGACGAGCAGATGCTCACTCGCAGTGTGGCACAAAAAATTGCTGAAAGAATAGAGAAAGAGGCTCAACAACGCCAACGCCAAGTGGCTGTGCAGTCATTGGGCGATTTAGGTCAAACAACTACAGATTTTCAATCCACACAACAAGAGGAATCTGAACCGATAGTAGTAGAACAACAATCATCGGCCATTGAAGATTCTTACGACAATCGTTACAGCGCATTTTTCAAACCATTTGAACGTGAAGTATTGAGATATGTATTGAAATATGGCATGGTCGAAATGTGTGAAAGTTGCGACGAGAGTGGAAATACTGCACCATTGACAGTAATGGATTATGTGTGGAGTGAATTGAATGAAGATGATATTCATTTTACTAATCGCAACTATAGCATAGCATATAATGCCGCATTTGAGGCAATATCTTCATATAAAGACGACTTGCAACGCGAAATTGCTAAATTGACCGAGAAACGCTCGCAGTTGATGACTAATGGCATTGCCGAAATACAAAGAACAGCCACCAACTTGACCGATATCAACGCAAAGGAGCAAGCCCTTACACAGCAATGCGATGAAGCATATTTTAAGGACTTAAATCATTTTAAGACGATGTATGTGGTGCGAGAATTGATATCGAGCCCTGATGATGTGGTGCGCCGTGTTACAACCGAACTTATTAGCGAAAAATATGTGCTAAGTAAGGTGCACACAAAGTATGCAAAGATTGAAACCGAGCAGGACAAACTTAATGAATTGGTGCCACGCGCAATTTATGAATGGAAAGATGCAATTTTGGAAAACCAAATGCGCGACATACGACAAAAAATAAAAGAAGCCGGCAACAATGCCGAGGAGTTAACAGCATTGATGAGTCGACAAATGGAATTGAAACAACTCAAAAGTGAGTTTGCAAAATTCTTAGGCGAGCGCATCGTCGCCCCACGAAAATAATCATATTCCCAACATCCTGTCAAAAAAAACGCCACGCTTGGGATGATATGAACAGAATGACATAATGAGCAGAATGACAAAATAATGTTCTCTCGTCTATGCTGTAATACGTCAGTCATTTATGTTCGTCTGTACTTGTGTCGATAATTCTTTGACATAAGCACAAAAGTACAGGTTTTTATTTTGTCGTTATTCAGTCTTCGGTAATCTCCACAATATTCATATCTTGCCAATAAGGGGCGTTTCGGTAGGCTTCGACCGACTCGGCTGGCACATGGAGCGTGATTTGCGACGGATTGCGATGCATCGTCAGTGCTTGAGGAGGTGTTATGGCATGAATATATATATTTTTGAGATTGTCGCAACCAAAGAATAGATATTCATCGGTCTGTTCAAGACTTGCAGGCAATTCTATTCTTTGCAGACTAAGGCAATTGAAAAACACACCTCGTCCTAAGTGCTTTATTGTTGAGGGAATTTTCACCTCCTTAAGATTTTCGCAAATGGCAAATGCGTCAAGCCTGATGACTTCAACACCCTCGGGGATATTCACCCTTGATATATTGGTGGCAACAAAACTCGCAGAGGGAATTTCTTTGAGATTTTGCGATAAAATCAAATCGCGAGCCCCTTTGCAGCTATAAAATGCATGTGCCCCTATTTCAGTAACACTATTGGGGATATTTATGACGAGAAGATTATTACAACCTCTAAATGCACTTTCTCCGATTTTTTCTAAACCGTTAGGTAAATGGACCGTTTTAATATGTGTTAGGGTTTTGAAAGCCGAGTTGGCAATAGATGTTACCTTATACTCTTTGCCTTGATAAAAAATCGATTCTCGTATGTATATTGAGGGATGCTTTATCGTCTCTAATCCTATAACTTCGCATGTCATATCCACTTTATTGAAATGTGAATATTTGAGAAACTCAACCACAGCAATATCGTTTGATATATCAACAGTTGTTTCGCTCGATTTTTGCCACATAGCATATACCATCAACGAAGCGATTGCTGCCATAGAAATAATCAACCACTTCACCCATGCATTAGTTTTTTTGTTGATGATGGCCAATATCTCGTCAATGCTTTGCCAACGGTCTGCTTGTTTTTCTTTAAGACATTTTGCCATAATTTTATAATATATCGATGGCAGTTTTTTTGCTGATTTTTTCTCGATATATTCAATTATTTTCCCCACGCCAAAAACATCGGTAGCAACATCAAGTTTGCCTTGATTGAGATGCTCCGGAGCCGAATAACCTTTGGTCGAGCCTGCTGAGTCGGGGTAGGAATCGGTATAGCAAAATCCCAGGTCAATGATTTTTACATCATTATTGACCTGTGTGAGCATAATGTTTTGAGGTTTGAAGTCGCTATATATTACATGATACTCGTGCAAGCATTTAAGTGCACTCAGTAGCTGATTGAAAAATTTGTCGAGATTAGCACGAGAGTCAAAATAGTTGGGATGCTGTTCAATAAATTTATCGAGAGTGTCACCAACGATATTTTCCATCAGTATGTAGCAGCCGTCGGTCGAGTCGTGCCATGACTCATATTTCACAATATTGGGGTGTGAAATAGATATCCCTTTCTCATATTCTTTGCGAAATAAAGCTCTAAACGATAGATTGTCAGAAAATTCTTGTCGCAACTTTTTCATAAACGACCGTTTCCCGTCAATCTGCACAATGAAGCAATCGCAAGTGTTGCCACTTGAAGTTACTGGCTTTACCCAATCAAAGCCAAGGTGGTCGATGCTGTTTTTGTTGAGAAATCCCGACATGGTGTGTAAGTGGTTGATTTACTACGTTTTACCCCCCCCCCGATTGTTGCCGATATAAAACTTGATGCCCGAGTCTTGTCCACACACGTAAGCCCCCAGGGCTACGCCGTTTCTCACAAGGCGAGTCAAGTATAACGGTTCGCCATCAATAAAACAGCCACAACAAAAACGGTCACCCTCTTGCAACTTGCTGTTGATTGATTCCACTACTTCAAACATGTCGTCGCCCAAAAAACTCACCCTCACACAGCGGTCGGGGGTCCACATCAATTTCACGATGCTCCCTTTTGACAAAGATGTCACATATAGCGATGGCGACTTAATGAAATCGCTGTTTATGCAGTCGTTGCTACTTGACGATGAGCAATATGAGTCAAAATCGTTATATCCCACATATATCGAAAGTAGGTCGAGTGTCGATTTTCGTGGTTGATATACCTTGCCATTATTTAGATATCCCCAAAAACGTTTGAGGGTAGTGGGCGACACGTAGGTGTGAGTTGTGTCAAAAATGCGCATCGCCAAGAAATCAAAATCTCGAGGAGTACACATTTTACGACTGGTTGCTTTTTCAACAGCCTCTCTTAATGACTTATATTGTATTGTTAAACCTTCCATTGTGTCGCAAAATTACAATTTCTTCACGAGAATGCAAAGTATAGCAGAAATAAGGACCAAAATGGACTAAAATTATTTGTTCATTTAATTCAAAAAACATAACTTTGTGATGACGCATATTTTGATTGCTGCAACTATTTGACGCAGGCAAAATATGTGATTTACATAAAGCGTTTATCGTTACGTTTTGTTCTTGGCTATCAGGAATCTGGCAGTTCTTAATCACAGTCAAAAACAATGCAACTGATAGATGTCCTATTGATGTGTTAATATATCTCTCATGCCGATTTTTTTTATCGGTGTGAGTGTTATATACATATCGGCGTGGGGTCTGGATGTTGCTCGTTTCATAACTGTGAGGGCATGCCAGAGCCTCTGAAGCGTGAACGAGTAATTAGATACAGATTCTCACGCTTTTTTTTGTGTTTATAAGTGCCTATCTCGGGAATCGCAAGGCGCATGATTACAAATGTTTTGCGATAATGTCGTCACAATTTGTTTAGAATAAATCACTCTCTTTGTCATTCATTTGGCGAGGAACGAATCGGTGTGCAATGGAAAAAGCTTTATCGTTACAAAAGGACCAAAAAGGACCAATTCTAAGATGTTTTTATTCTATAAATTTGCAAAATAAATATGAAATTTTGTTTTTGATAGAAAGTTTTTTAGACAGACTGACAGAATGAACAAAAAGAAACTAGATACGGCACGCCAAGTTTCTACAAGTGTGATTTTAATATCTAAATTGTCGTATGTCATTTTGCTTACTTATGTCTTTCTGTTCTTGAAGATTAGATAGGATGAAACAAGCGATGAATATTAAATTAATAACGAAATAAATTAAACGAATGAAAAAACTTTTATTAACTTTTTTGATGCTTATAGCGGCAGTGCCGTTGTGGGCTCACGACTTTGAAGTTGATGGTATTTATTACAATATTACATCAGAAACAACTGTAGGAGTTACTTACCGTGGATCTTATGGCCATGAGTATTCCAATGAATATACTGGTTCGGTTACCATCCCTTCTTCAGTAATTTATAATAGTAACACATATTCCGTTACCACAATTGGCTTATCTGCGTTTTCTGGTTGTCCTGAATTGACAGAGGTAACCATCCCAAATTCTGTAACCACGATTGGCGCTGATGCGTTTTTTGATTGTAGTGGATTGATAGAGGTAACCATCCCAAATTCTGTTACTTTTATTGACATCCAGGCGTTCCAGTTCTGCAGAGGCTTGACCTCGATAATCATTCCTAATTCCGTCACTACGATTGGTGATGCGGCATTCCGGTATTGCTCTAAATTGACCTCAATTACTATCCCCAATTCTGTCACTACGATTGGAGATTATGCGTTTAGTGGATGTACTGGCTTGACAGAGGTAATCATTCCAAATTCTGTTACTACTATTGGCAACGAGGCATTCAAAGGATGCTATGGTTTAACAAAGGTAACCATTCCCAATTCTGTCATCACGATAGGTTCCTATGCGTTCCAGAGTTGCAGTGGTTTGACAGAGATTGCTATCCCCAATTCTGTCACATCAATAGGCGATGAGGCATTCTCTTATTGCAGTGGCTTGACCTCGGTAACTATTGGTAATTCCGTTACTTCGATTGGCGACTTTGCGTTCTATGCATGTACAAGATTAACAGGGATAACTATTCCAAATTCTATCACTTCAATAGGCGAAGGTGCGTTCTCTAATTGCTTCAGCTTTGGTTATATTGTAGTAGAGAGCGGAAACGGTGTTTTTGATTCACGAGATAATTGTAATGCAGTAATAGAAACAGCCACAAATACACTTGTTAATGGTTGTAAAAATAGTGTTATCCCCAATTCTGTTACTTCGATTGGCGACTATGCGTTCTATCAATGCAGAGACTTGACAAAGGTAACCATTCCTAACTCAGTTACTTTGATTGGTGATGCGGCATTTAATGGATGTAGTGGCTTGACGAAACTGATTTTGGAAGATGGTGAAGAAAGTATTACAGGATTAAGTTTTCCAAATTCCCCTATAGAAACTCTTTATTTAGGAAGAAATACATCCGAAGAATTTGTCGAAGGGAATTATACTCTTAAGGAGTTAATTATAGGCAAATCAGTAACTTCAATTAGTAATTTGGTATTTAGTGGATGTAGTGGCTTGACGAAACTGATTTTGGAAGATGGTGAAGAAAGTATTACAGGATTAAGTTTCCCAGATTCCCCTATAGAAACTCTTTATTTAGGAAGAAATACATCCGAAGAATTTGTCGAAGGGAATTATACTCTTAAGGAGTT
>JAFOYQ010000007.1 GCA_017424575.1 Muribaculaceae bacterium | reverse complement strand
GAAGGCTTTGCTGGTTGCGCAGTAGTCATCTCGCACGACCGTTGGTTCTTGGATCGTATCTGTACACACATTTTGGCATTCGAAGGCGACTCAAAAGTGTTCTTCTTCGAGGGCACATATAGCGAATATGAAGAAAACAAACGTATGCGTATGGGCGACGAAGAGCCAAAACGCATCCGTTATCGCAAACTCATGGAATAATTTCTTTAAACTTTAATATAATACTAAAAAAAATGAGCTCAAAAGACAAAACCATTTGCAAAGATGTTACCATCCGTTTCTGCGGTGACTCAGGCGATGGTATGCAATTGACGGGAACATTGTTCTCAAACTTATCAGCGATTCTCGGTAACGAAATTGCAACTTTCCCAGATTATCCAGCAGATATGCGTGCTCCTCAAGGCACAGTAGGTGGTGTATCGGGATTCCAAGTTCACGTTGGTTCAGGCATTCACACTCCTGGTGATGAAGCTGACGTTCTCGTAGCAATGAACTGCGCTGCGTTGAAAGTAAACCACAAAATCTTGAAAAAATGCGGTGTACTTATCTTCGACACAGACTCGTTCGACGAAAAGAACATGGAAAAAGCAGGTTACAAAACCGACAATCCATTCACTGAATTAGGCATTTCAGAAACAATCCAACTCGTTCCTGTTGCACTTACATCATTGACTCAAAAAAGTTTGGAAGACTTCGGTATGGACAACAAAGCAGTAGTACGCTGCAAAAATATGTTCGCCCTTGGTCTTATCTGCTGGTTGTTCAACCGCCCATTGGAACAAGCAATTCACTTCCTCGGTGGCAAATTCGGCAAAAAACCAGACTTGTTGAAAGCAAACACTAAAGTGTTGACAGACGGATACAACTACGGTAACAACCTCCACCTTAATATATCTACATTCGAAGTAAATCGTGCAGAAAACCTTCCTAAAGGTCGTTACACAATCATTGCAGGTAACAAAGCAACTGCTCTTGGTCTCATTGCTGCTGCAAAAAAATCAGGCAAAGAGTTGTTCCTCGGTAGCTACCCTATCACTCCTGCAACTGACATCATGCACGAACTCACAGCACGCAAAGATATGGGTGTGAAAGTAGTACAATGCGAAGACGAAATCGCAGGTGTATGTACTACACTCGGTGCTGCATTCGCAGGCGATTTGGCTGTAACAAGTACTTCAGGTCCTGGTCTTTCATTGAAATCAGAGGCTATCGGTCTTGGCGTAATGGCAGAGTTGCCAATCGTTGTTATCGACGTTATGCGTGGTGGTCCTTCTACAGGTCTTCCTACAAAAACCGAACAAACTGACTTGCTTCAAGCTATCTACGGCCGTAATGGCGAATGTCCTTGTATCGTAATCGCAGCAAGTTCGTCAGACAACTGCTTCGACTATGCATTCGAAGCTTGCCGTTTGGCTTTGGAAAACAACACTCCTGTTGTTCTTCTTACTGACGCATATCTTGGCAATGGTTCTGCTTTGTGGCGCTTGCCAAAATTGGCTGAATTGCCAGAAATCCACCCACACGTTGCAACTGAAGCACACAAAGAGGGTTACAATGCCGTATGTCGCGACGCTGAAACAAAAGTTCGCCACCTTGCATTCCCTGGTATGGAAGGTTTCACACACCGCAACTGCGGTCTTGAACGCGACGCTAACAAAGCTAACATCTCTACTGATGGTGCTAACCACGCTAAGATGGTAGAAACACGTGCTGCAAAAGTAGCTCAAGTAGCAAATCAAATCCCTGAACTCAAAGTCGAAGGTAATGTTGACGCAGATACACTCGTAGTAGGTTGGGGTTCTACATATGGTCACTTGTTAAGCGCTGTGAACACAATGAACGAAGAAGGATGCCCATGCGCATTGGCACACTTCAACTACATCAGTCCACTTCCTAAAAACACTGCAGAGGTTATCCGCAAATACAAAAAAGTGGTTGTATGCGAGTTGAACTCAGGTCAATTTGCAACATATCTTCGCTCACAAGTTCCTGGCGAATATCTCCAATACAACAAAATTGAAGGTCAACCTTTCAATGTTGGTCAAATTGTTGAATATCTTAAAACAGTATAAAGTTTAGAGTATAGAGTTTAGAGTATAGAGAGCCATTCGGCATCAATCCTATATAATAATCACTATACACTACACACTAATCACTAATCATTATACATTAAAAGAATTATGTTTACAGCAAAAGATTATAAAAGTGATCAACAAGTACGCTGGTGTCCTGGTTGCGGCGACCACGCAGTGCTTAACTCTCTACATAAAGCAATGGCAGAAGTAGGAGTGCCACCACACGAAATCGCTGTTATTTCTGGTATCGGTTGCTCTTCTCGTTTGCCTCACTATATGAACACTTACGGCTTCAACACAATCCACGGCCGTGGTGCAGCTATCGCTTCGGGTGTTAAAATCTCTCACCCTGAATTGACAGTATGGCAAGTATCTGGCGACGGCGACTGTCTCGCTATCGGTGGTAACCACTTCATCCACGCTTGTCGTCGTAACGTGAATATCAACATGTTGATTGTCAACAACCGCATCTACGGTTTGACAAAAGGTCAATACTCACCTACTTCACCTAAAGGTTTCGTGTCTAAATCATCACCTTTCGGTACAGTAGAACGTCCTTTCCGTCCAGCTGAATTGGTAATGGGTGCTCGTGGCACATTCTTCGCTCGTACACTCGACGTTGATGGTCCTACATCTGTTATGGTAATGAAAGCTGCTGCAGCTCACAAAGGTTATTCGGTATGCGAATGCTTGTGTAACTGCGTTATCTTCAACAATGGCGCAAACAATTGGATTGCGACTAAAGAAGACCGTCTCGAACGCACAGTAGTTCTCGAACACGGCAAACCAATGATTTTTGGTAAAGACCGCAACAAAGGTCTTGTGCTCGATGGTTGGAATTTGAAAGTTGTTACAATCGGCGAAAATGGCGTGACTGAAAACGACATCCTCGTTCACGATGCTACAACTGAAGACCCAACACTCCACCTCAAATTGGCTCTCATGGAAGGTCCTGATATGCCAATTGCAATGGGTGTAATTCGTGCCGTTCCAACAGAATGCTACGACGAAGCAGTACATAACCAAATCAAAGAGGTACAAGAAAAAGCAAAATGTCACACATTCGACGAATTGCTCGGTACACTCGAACAATGGGACATGTAATTAATGCATAATTCACAATTCATAATTCATAATTGAATTGTAAATTATATTCATAAAACAAAAGCCTCAGGAGTTT